>JAFDBA010000063.1 GCA_019313505.1 Deltaproteobacteria bacterium | reverse complement strand
CCCTGTATGCCTTGCAGGACCTGGGATTCAGAGTCAATCCGTATATAAGACCTAAAATCACTATCACGGAAGTTCTTGAATATTACCGGGAACTCACCGAACAGCGTCATGTTTTGCCCTATGATATTGACGGTGTTGTGATTAAAGTGGACGATACTGGATCGCAGCAGCTTCTTGGAGCAACCTCTCGGAGCCCTCGGTGGGCCATCGCCTACAAGTTTAAAGCGATTCAAGAGACGACACGGATAACCGGTATAGAAGTGCAGCTTGGAAGAACCGGCGTGTTAACGCCTGTGGCCCATCTCGTTCCGGTAAATATCGGCGGAGCCGTGGTAAGCCGGGCAACCCTTCACAACGAAGATGAGCTAAAAAGAAAAGATATAAGAATAGGCGACACGGTTCTGGTCCAGCGGGCCGGGGACGTGATTCCCGAAGTAGTTAAAGTGATCACTTCCCAGAGGACGGGCACAGAAAGCATATTCAAAATGCCGCAGCATTGCCCGGCATGCCATTCTTCTGTTGTTCGTGCTAAAGATGAGGCAGCCTTGCGGTGCACTAACACTGCCTGTTCCGCCCAGGTAAAAGAACGAATCAACCATTTCGCATCAAAGGGCGCATTCGACATCGACGGCCTGGGAAATAAACTGATCGAGCAGTTGGTGGACAAGGGGTTGCTCTTTTCATATGGGGATATCTTTCGGTTGAATGAAGATACGTTAAAAAACCTGGAACGTATGGGACAAAGATCTGCCGCAAACATTATAGATGCCATTGAAAAAAGCAAGCAGATTACTCTGGCACGGTTTATTTACTCTCTGGGGATCCGGCATGTGGGAGAACATGTGGCAGGCATTCTTACTACAACATTTGGAAGTCTGGAAAAACTCATTGGCGCGACAGTAGATGATCTTACTGCCATTGACGGGGTGGGACCTGTTGTTGCAGAAAGTGTCGCAGGCTTTTTAAAAGAGCCTGAAAACCGGGACACAGTACAGGATATTATGGTCGGAGGAGTTCAAATTCTTGGTGAAACTATTCGAAAACAAAGCCTGCTGGAAGACAAGGTATTTGTTCTTACCGGCACACTTGAAACCCTGACAAGAAACCAGGCAAAAAAAAATATCGAGATGGCTGGAGGAAAAGTAACCGGTTCTGTGAGCCGGAACACAGATTATCTCGTGGCCGGCACTTCACCGGGTTCCAAGCTCGAACGGGCAGACAATTTGGGAGTTGAAATAATTGATGAGGAAACCCTGAAGAAATTGATGATTGATGATTGATGTTGAAAATCTTCAATTGGAAGAGGGATAATAAGAATGGAAAACAAAGTAAGAGTTCGGGCTGTGATCAGCGGCAGAGTTCAAGGCGTCTTTTTCAGGTTGGAGACAAAGAAAGCTGCAGCCAGATACGGTGTTTTCGGCTGGGTGAAAAATCAAAGGAATGGAACCGTTGCAGCCGTGTTTGAAGGCCCTAAAGAAAATGTGGATTCCATGCTTGCCTGGTGTAAACACGGACCGCCCATTGCAAAGGTCCTTGATGTGGATGTAACATGGGGAAAATATAAAGGTGAGTTTAATAGTTTTAAGATAACATATTGAAGCGGCTTATCTATTCGAGTGCTTATAAATAAACCGCTTCAACCGATTAGTTATATAGCGTCTTTGAGTTTCTTGCCGGGTCGAAACTTTACTACATTGCAAGCTTTAATTTTAATGGGATCACCGGTTTGAGGATTCCGTCCTTTTCGAGCTTTTCGACGGATTTTTGCAAAAGTGCCAAATCCGACCAACGTTACCTTACCATCCTTTTTCTTCAGAGCCTTTGTTACATTTGTCATGAAAGAGTCTAGTGCGGTTGAAGCGGCAACCTTGGAGATCTTTGCATCCTTTGCCATCATTTCTACTAATTCTGCTTTTGTCATACTTGTCCCCCCCCCTTTTTGTTGTTGATTAATAGTCATTTAAACAGCAATACTAAAAAAACCCATATATTAGCAAATTATTCATGTCAACATAAAACAGCATTTATCAACACTTTTTTTGTATTTAATACCGTTATCGGGCTATATCATTACATTTGGGGAAAGTAATTCCTCGAAATTTCGGTTTTAACCGGATAAATCCCAACACGGAAAAGTTACAAGTGAGCTAAAGTTAAGGAGTCGCTTTGCTCCGGCTTTTATACAAATTGGCAGTATTCATTAATTTTAGGCACTTTAGATCACTTTAGGCACTTCACACTTATTTGTCTAAGCGCCTTAAATACGGTATACCGTTTCCCCTAGAACAGAGCATCAACAAACCGGACCGAATCAAATTCCTGCAGATCCTCAATTTTTTCACCGATGCCAATATACTTTAAGGGAATTTCAAGCATACTGCAAATACTGACAACAATTCCTCCTTTGGCAGTTCCATCAAGTTTTGTAAGGGCGATTCCTGTAACGTCAAGGGCGTCATTAAACAGCTCGGCCTGTGAAAGGGCATTTTGTCCGGTTGTGGCATCAAGAACAAGAAGGATTTCATGGGGGGCTTCAGGAAGTTTCTTTGAAATGGCGCGCTTTATCTTTTTTAGCTCTTCCATCAGGTTTTTCCTTGTGTGAATTCTCCCGGCAGTATCCACAAGAACAACATCCGCACCTCTGGCCAGAGCCGCTTCAATTCCGTCATATGCAACAGCGGCAGGATCTGACATTTCCTTGTGTTTTACAATTTCTACACCTGCTCTTTGAGCCCATATGGTAAGCTGTTCTACTGCCGCCGCCCGAAAAGTGTCGGCGGCGGCAATTATAACCTTTTTCCCGGAAGCCACAAATTTTGCAGATAGCTTTCCGATGGTCGTTGTTTTACCTACCCCGTTTACGCCGATTACCATTATAACATGAGGTCCGGTAGTAATTTTTTCCTGGTAAGGTTTCTCCGAATTTAGTAATGCAAGTATTTTTTCTTTGAGTGCCTTTTTGAGCTGGTCGGCGCCGGATATTTCTGAGGATTTTTTTGAAATGCTCTGTATAAGATCCATGGTGGTCCGGACACCCATATCCGAGGTGATGAGAAGTTCTTCAAGTTCCTCCAGCAGTTCATCATCAATTTTCCGATTGCCTGCAAACAGTTCGTTAATATCCGTTGAAAGAACTTTTTGGGTTTTTGAGAGGCCCTTTCTCAGCCGGTTCAAAAAACCGGTTGATTTTTCCTGATTCTCCTCCTTAACCTCATCATTATTTTTAAACCAGGTGAATGCCATAACCAAGTTTATCCTTCTTCCTTCCGCAAGTTTACCGAAACAATCTTGGAAACCCCCTTTTTTTCCATAGTGATTCCAAATAATGTGTCGGCAAATTCCATAGTTCTTTTATTGTGGGTAATCATAATTATTTGAGATTTATCTCCAATGATCTGAAGCATATCATTGAAGCGAAAAATATTGGTTTCATCAAGAGATGCGTCAATTTCGTCCATGAGACAGAAAAATGCCGGCTTAATTAAAAAGATGGAAAAGATCACTGCAATGGCTGAGAGTGCTTTTTCTCCCCCGGAAAGAAGGCTCATTCTGGTTAGTTTTTTCCCCGGAGGGTGAATCATGAAGTCTATACCGGTTTCAAGGGGATTGTTCGGCTCTGTCATGATGAGTTTGGCGCTGCCGCCTTCGAAAAGACGGGGGAACACCTCATTCAACTTATCATTAACACTATCGAAGGTTTTAACAAATCGTTCCTGTGTTATCCGGTTTATCTTTTTGACAACTTTATGAAGGTCGTCGATGGCCTTTGCAAGATCGGCACACTGTTCGTTCAGAAAGTCAAAACGGTCTTTGAGCTGTTCATACTCCTTTATGGCACCAAGATTGACATCGTCGATATTTGCAATCTTTTTTCTGAGCCGGAAAAGTTTATCTTCCATGTCATCTATGGATATGTCCGTAGAATTTTCCATATTGTCAAATTCCGACTTAAATACCGATAGGGGACTGTGATAATTTTCTTCCAGGCGCTTGGCGATATTTTCCCGTTTGATGTTCCGCTCTGATTGTTCAAGCTCAAGCAAGCGTATTTTTTGTACAGTTTTATCCCGCCGGATCTGTATATCCGATATGACACTGTCACTCTCTTGCAGCTTTGTGTCGATGGCAGTATAATCCTCCTCATTTTTTTCAAGCGTCTGCTCAAGGCGTTTCATACCGTCATACTTACCGGAAAGCATCTGTTCATATTCTTCTATTTTTTGTTTAGAAGTGATTCTTTTTTGTTTTTTTCGGGAAATTTCCCGGGAAAGCTCTTCGAACTGTTGTATCCCATCATTCTGAAACTCTTTAAGCCGCCTTAAGGTGTTATTACTGTTTTCCAGTTTGACGGTTAACGAGGTCTGTTCGAGCTTCAGATCGACTATTCTCTGTTCAAACTCTTCCATTTCAGATGAGACAGCGGCTATCTTTTCCAGTTTTTCAGAGACCATCTCCTGAGCATTTTTAACTTGATTTTCGATTTCTTCAACCGCCTCGTTGTATTTGGCCATTTCTTCATCGATATCACTTTCTTCGCCCAGAAGACGTTCCTGCTCCAAACATACGATTTCAAGATGTCGTTGGGCGTGCTTGAGGTCCTCGGTTGCTTTGTAAAGAGCCTTTTCCCCTTCGACTTCGTGGTGCTCTGCTTTGTTCTTTAGTGTTTGAAGTTTCTGCAAGTCGCTTTCAACGACCCGGACTTTAGATTCCAATTCCTTCTGATCATGGCGGGCTGTTTCAAATTTCTGTTTTAATCTTTTGATCTCAAGCCCTATCTTTTTAATCTCCTGCTTCTTTGCAAGGATTCCTGATAATTTTTCTTTACTTCCACCAACCATGATGCCCTGATGGGAAATTAAATCACCCTCTTTGGTAACAACGGTTTGCCATACACCATTACTGTTGAATATCTTTATGGCCTCTTCAATATCGGCGGTAACAACAACATGCCCTAAAAGCGCTTCTGTTACCTTTTCAAACCCCTCTTTAACAGAAACATGGTTCAAAAGCCTTCTTTGACAGTCGGGCTTCATTTTGTTGTCGAACACTATCTCTTTGACAGATGAGACAGGTATAAAGCCTCCCCGTCCCTCACCGCTTGTTTGAAGATAGTCGATGGAACCTAAGCCTGCTTTTTGATCCTTGACAAGAACATACTGTAACGATTCTCCAAGAACCGCTTCCACCGCAGTTTCATAGGAAGGTTTCGGTTCGACGATATCAGCCATCAGTCCTAAAATACTATTACTCTCATCAATTTCTAATCCTCCCGGCAGCACACCATCTCTATCGGCTCTGTTCTTTTTCATTATGGCTCGAACGCCATCTTTGTACCACTCGAAATTGTCTTCCATTTTCTTTAAAGCCGCATACGATGATCTGGCCTGGTTTTTCTCAAGATCAAGGGTCTGAACACGTTTAACATGTTCTGCAAGAGATTTGCTTTTTTCTTCGAGCTGCTTTTTGACCCTGTTAAGACGATCATTCAAATCAATGATCTCTTTTTTATATGAATCAAACTTTTCCTGGGCCGTTCCTTTTTTCTCCCGAAGTCTTTCTACTTTCTGGTTGGTTGAAACTTCTTCTTCATCTATGATTTTCAGTCGTCTTTTAAGACTTTCTTTGTTGCGGGAAGCATTTTGATAGATATTTTTGTATTGTGCTTCCCGAGCCACCATATCCATTAGATCTGCCTTACATGTTTCAAGTTCTTGATTCAATACAGCGACCCGATCTTTTATGTTTTGTGAGGCCGACCGCTCCCGATCGATGGTCGACCTTACAGTCTCTATTTTGCCATGAATGTTTATATTCTGGTTTTCAACCTGAGCGACTTCGGATGTTAAGTTCCTGTTTTTTTCTTCAAGGTTACTGTGAGCAGACTCAAGTTCTCCACATTCGTCTGTCAGCCGTTCCACATCTTTACGAAAGTGATCTATATCATTTTCCATGCGGTCTATATGGCGCTGGGTTTCGAATATGCGGGATTTCTGGTTTGAAATCTCCTGATTTTTCTCCGAGCGCTGAAACTTGATCTTTTCAACTTCCGCGTCGAGGTTTTTCAACCGGGTTGTATGCTCAATATCTGTATCCTTTAAATTTGTTAATACCCCATCGGTTTCATCAATTTTATGAGTATAGTCATCATAGTAATGGAGGGCAATGCCGATATCGAGTTCTTTGATGCGCTTTTGATGCTTTTTATACCGTTCGGCCTTTCTGGCCTGATGTTTAAGGCCGGCCATCTGTCGTTTTATTTCCGCAACGATGTCTGTAACCCGCAAAAGGTTCTGATTTGTGGCCTTGATTTTACCGAGAGCTTCATTTTTACGGCTCTTATATCGTGTAATTCCCGCTGCTTCTTCAATAAAAACTCTTCTTTCTTCTGGTCCGGCATCCGTAATTACTCCGATATTTCCCTGTTGTATTACGGAATAGGATTTTGTTCCCATGCCGCTTCCCATAAAGATATTATGGATATCCTTTAGCCGACAGCGTTGTTTGTTGATGAAGTAGGCACTTTCTCCGGACCGGTGAAGGCGCCGGGTTAACATGATCTCGGAAAAGTCCTTGAGTTCTTCTGGGGCATGGCCGTTGTCGTTTGCAAGGGTTAAGGAGACCTCTGCCATATTCAATGCCGGTTTTCCGTTTGTACCTGAAAATATTACATCTTCCATGGATTTCCCACGGAGCTGCTTCACACTCTGTTCTCCCATAACCCATTTTATTGCATCCACGACATTGCTTTTGCCACAACCGTTCGGACCCACAACCGCAGAAATACCTGGAGGAAATTCAATGCTGCTGTTCTCAACAAAGGATTTAAATCCATTTATTTCCAGTTTTTTTAGTTTCATGCGATTAAGTCTCCCGTTATTATATTCTGACTAACCCCATCCAGTTTGTCCAAGTTAAGATTGATGGCTTCGTAAAAAGTCACGAATTCAACTATAGATGGCTAAGTAAAAAGGTTCATATACAAGGCGTAGTATTTTTTCAGGAACGAGGCCATACAAGTAGTATGCCTAATGTCTGAAAAAATACTACAACGCAGTAGATGGGACTTTTTACAACGCTATCAAGATTAATCTTAAAGTAAATAACAGGTAATGATCTGCTTGTAAAGGTAAAAACACAACAGACGGTATAATTTTAGCTGTCTGAATACAATATATGGTGGAATATACTTATTTGTCGTTTTGTCTTAAGTTATGTGTAAAGAAAAAGTATTCTTTATGGAATTAATAATTGCAAGGTGCTATATGTACAAGGAAATTTTTCCGCTTAATGGCGAAGCTTTGCCTTAAACCGACGATGCAAGAAAATAAATATAGTCATATAATAGCAAAACGCAATGGGGTACATCACATTGTCCGACTTAATAAAAAAATACTGGTTCATTGCAGGGCTTGTTCTTGTATTCGTGATAACTGTTGCCGATACCACCGAAACTGTCTCCGGTATTGGAAGGTGGTTCAAAATGCATCGGGGGCCCGATGCTGTGATTGTTCTGATATTCTTTTTCTCCGGTTTGATATTGAACGCCCGGGAGATAAGATCAGGACTGATGGATATAAAGGGCATAGCAATTGCCCTGGTAATAATTTTTCTTGTTTCCCCGATAACCGGAGCATTGTTTGGCATGGCGTCCCTTAGCACCGGGATCAAAATAGGGGTTTTTCTGGTGGCGGTAATGCCAACAACACTGAGCAGCGGTGTTGTTATGACCGGGGCTGCAGGAGGAAATATGGCCCATGCACTGGTGATAACCATATTGGCCAACGGGCTTGCCGTTTTTACGATACCTGTTGTACTCTCGCTCCTTTTGAATCTAATTGGCGGAACAGCTGTTGTTGCTATTGATAAGCTGGCGATTGTTATGAAGCTCGGATTTTATGTACTTTTACCACTCTGCACTGGCTTGACAATAAAGTTTTTCACAAAATCTTTCATGGGCCGATTTGCCCTGAAACTGCAAGTGTTGAATCAGTGGTTAGTCCTGGGAATCGTCTGGATGGCCATGTCCCAAGCGAGAGATGCTATAATAAACTCTGGGGGGTCTGTGGGGATAGTTTTTTTGCTGGTATTCGGTTTCCATGGGATACTGCTAAGTTGCGCAGGACTTGTTAGCAAATTATTAAAACTGGGCAGAGGCCGTAGAGAAAGTGTTATCTTTATGGGCAGCCAGAAAACACTGCCCCTTTCGGTCATTTTACAGGTTTCCCTTTTCCCGCAATACGGGCTTGCCCTTGTGGTCTGTGTGCTACATCATATGGTACATCTTTTAATGGATGGATATCTGGTTGGGAGGCTTAGGAAGATTGACCATTAAAAGATTAAGAAATCGAATAGACTTGACACAAACATTATAGAGTAGATATTATTGTTGATAGCTTCGTAAAAGGAAGAATTCATCACGTCTTAGATTTTAGTTTCTTAGTTGTAAATTTTATGCTTTTTGTGACAAAAAAAATGCTTAGCCAATTAAGTGTGAAGTGGTCTAAAATGATCTAAAGTACCTAAAGTTAAGGACTACTGCCAATTTTTATAGAAACCGGAGCGTAGCGACTCCTTAACTTTAGCTCACTTGTAACTTTTCCGGCTTGTCCGGGTATGGAGCGATACCATGAAAGATAAAGACCTCATCAGTATCGAAGACCTCCTGAAAAATCCTGAAGTCAAAAAAGCTGCTGGCGACATTAATCAGGAGCTGATTGAACGAAGAAAAAACATTCCCCCCAAATGTGACGTATTTACAAGTCCCTATACGGTTTTGAAGGATAATGATGATTTCAAATTCAGTATTGACAGGGAAGCCCGGAAACAGTTGCCGGACATTATAGATAAGAAAGTTCAATCGATTGTGGGATTGGATTCTACGGAAGAATCCTTCAAACAAAGATATTGCAAAAAGTATAATATTGGTATTGTGTTTTCAGGAGGTCCTGCTCCCGGAGGACATAATGTCATTGCAGGACTTTACGATGCTGCTAAAAATACCAATTCTCAAACCAGCCTTTTCGGTTTTTTGCTCGGTCCGGACGGGATTATTGAAAATGAAACCATTGAAATAACCGCCTCTCTTGTTGATTCATACAGAAACCTGGGGGGGTTTACCATGATAAAAACCGGTCGTGCCAAAATAGATACAAAAGAGAAAATGTCCCTTTCAAAAGAGACCTGCGAAAGGCTTGGCCTGGATGCACTTGTCATTGTGGGTGGTGATGATTCGAATACCAATGCGGCGTTTTTGGCACAGGAATTGATCGAAGACGGTATCCAGGTCATCGGGGTTCCCAAGACCATTGATGGTGATATACAGGTAAGAGACACGGAAGGTAATGTTTTGTGTGCCATGTCCTTCGGTTTTCATACCGCTGCCAGGGCGTTTGCCAACGCAATCTCCAATTTATGCACAGACAGCAGTTCAGATGTAAAGTACTGGCATATCTGCAAGGTCATGGGAAGAGTCGCCAGCCACCTGGCACTTGAAGTTGCATTGCAGACCCATGCCAATATGACCCTTATCGGTGAGGATCTTTCCAATTACATCGATAAAGAGAGAATCGAAAAAGCTGAAAAAGAGGGGGCCGTCGATTATCATGCCTATGGCATGACTTTAAGACATCTTTCCCGTGTGATTTGTGACGGCATTGTCAGAAGAGCTGCTGTGGGAAAAAACTACGGCGTGATCGTACTACCAGAGGGCGTTCTGGAATTTATCAACGAAATACAGATTTTTATCATAAAGCTGAACACAATCATTGCTGAATATAACCAAACCCATGATACGGATTTCCACGCAGATTTTTTGGCTCTCAAAGATAAGCTGGAATATCTGAGACGGCTGGCCAGACTCGCAAGGGAAGATGCTTCTTTTTCCATATGGAATACAAGGGATGATGACCTGTTTAATGATATTCCTGCATTTTTTCAGGAAGGCCTTCTGATGGAAAGAGACAGTCACGGGAATTTCCAGTTTTCACAGGTTGAGACAGAAAAAGTTCTCATGGGACTGGTCAAAGATTACCTTAACATTCTAAAGGAGAACGGAACTTACAAGATCGGAATAGAAAAATCGTATTACCGAAAGACCCTTGAAAAAGGAGGTCTTGACCCGGATTATTTCGGACCGATCCTCTTTGCGAACTATGATGATTCCGAGTTTTTATTAATTAAAGCATCCATCATATCTATTAAAACTCTCAAACAGGCCCTGGAGAAGGAAGGCGTGATTTTAAAAGATGAAAAGATTCCTGCTCCTGTTGAAAAGCTTTATCAGAAATCGGTGCCCAAATTCAAAACACAGATTCATTTTTACGGTTATGACGGCAGAGGAAACGATCCAACCAGATTTGATTGCAATTATACATATAACCTTGGGCTGACTGTTTTTAGCCTTGTAGCCAACGGTTCCACAGGACAGATGGCGGGCATAATGAATCTGGAAAAGGATTTTTCAAAATGGGAACCGATTGGAATTCCGATTGCCCCCCTCATGCACCTTGAAGAGAGGAAAGGGAAATTGGCCCTTGTTCTGGAAAAGAGTCTGGTTGATGTTAATTCCACTTCTTTCAGAGTTGTAAAGGAATTATTATATATCCTCTCCGTTAGTTAGTTTCCATCTATAAATGGCTATTTTTCCGATGAGCGGCGTTCTCCGCGGGTTTCCGCCCTCGACGTACAGAAAGTACGCCTCGGGCGAAAACCCTTGTGCGGCCTTGCTCATCGAAAAAATATCTCATTTATAAATTGGAAACCACTTAATGCTCAAATGTATTTATGGATAGGCAATAGCTAATCAAACAAAAGGACATACCATGAAAATTAATTCATTAATGATTACTAATCCTATCACCATAACGGAAAACGCCTCTATCCAGGAGGCAATTGAACTTATGAAGATTAATTCTATCAGGCATCTTCCTGTGGTTGCAAAGGGTAACAGACTAAAGGGTTTTATTACCCTTGCGGATTTGAAACAAGGACTTATTCCCTCCATGCTGACAGATGTATCTCTTTCGGATTTGATAGTAAGAAACCCTATTATGGTTAAGCCCGATGATGACGTGGAGAGTGCGGCCCGACTAATTTATAAGCACAAAATCGGTGGGATGCCGGTTGTAAAAAACGATAAGCTTGTCGGAATTATTACCGAATCGGACATTTTACGGGCCTTTATTGACATGATGGGTCTGCTTACCGCCAGTTCACGTATTGATCTGGTTATTGGAGATGAACCGGGCGCATTCAAAAACGTTTTGCAAATTATAAACGATAATGGCGGGGATATTATAAACGTTGGGATTACCGCACAAGAAATCAGTAAAAGAGTATATTACTTTAGGTTAGCAACCTGCGATACAGCTTGCATTAAAAAAGCCCTGGAACAGAAAGGGTATGAAGTACTGGATGCCATGGATTAGCCTGAAGGCGAACCTGATTCGACCATTTTTCACCCAGCCTCATAAAGACCTTTGAAAAATGTCCATCTGTTTTTTCAGGAAAAGCGTCCTCCCATTGGTGTTCGGTTTAATAGTGACATTCCCTCCTTACTCACTCTGGAGGCAACTCTGCCCGATGGACAAAACCTTCGTTATCGCCTGTTGTCACTTCCCTTATATATGGTGGGACAGGTGCGCTAACTTATTCATCAATGCATAAGAGAAAAATATCCTGTCTCTTTCTATCCGTATAGTAGCTTTAAGCCCAAATGCGATTGTTCATGCGTGAAGCCTTTTTCTTTAGGCTCTTATTCGCCCCTGAGAATTTGTGATGCGGCTTCCGTTGCCACTGCGAACTGTTTTTACGAATGAATGCCGGGGCGTTGTAGTCAAAAGCTGACAAGGTCCGTTGCTCGATCTTAGAACCGATGATTCGATTGATGGCACGAACCATCTCGCGATCGTCTCCGGTAATAAGGGTGAAAGCTTCGCCAGTGTGAGTGGCGCGACCTGTCCGACCAATACGATGAATGTATGCTTCGGGAGTTGAAGGAATATCGTAGTTAATGACATGCGAGATCCGGGTTACATCAATTCCGCGAGCGGCGATATCGGTAGCCACCAGGATCTGAAAAGTGCCGTTCCGAAAGCCATCCAATGCAGCCTGACGTTTCCCCTGGGAAAGGTTCCCTTGCAGCGCGGCCGACCGGTAGCCGGCAACAGCCAGTTTCTTCCCCAGGCTCTTGGCTCGGTGTTTGGTTCTAGTAAAGATCAGAACCGACCTGATAGGAGTGGCACCCAACAGATTTAACAAAAGCGCCGTTTTCAGATGCTGGGCCACCGGGTAGAGCGCATGGCTGACAGTGTCCGCAGGCGCGGTCATTCCTATCTGGACAGTGACTGGTTTTCGCAGGATGTCCTTGGCCAGGCGTCGTATTTCGGTGGGCATGGTAGCCGAGAAAAGCAGTGCCTGGCGCGTTTGTGGAAGATGCGTCAAAATTCTTCTGATATCGGGGAGAAAACCCATATCGAACAACTGGTCAGCTTCGTCTATTACCAGTACTTTCAGTTGGGAGAGATCGACGGTATGACGACCGATATGGTCGAGAAGCCTTCCGGGGCAAGCAACGACAATATCGGCACGCTTCAGTTTCTGAATTTGTGGGTTAATACCCACGCCACCGTAAACCGCAACGCTTTTAAGGCGGGTTTTGCGCCCCAGCATTTCGATCTCCTGGTGAATCTGTTCGGCCAACTCTCGAGTGGGGGCCATGATCAGGGCACGGACACAGCCGTGTTGATGACCCATCAATCGATTCAG
>JAFDBA010000229.1 GCA_019313505.1 Deltaproteobacteria bacterium | reverse complement strand
TGAACGGGCTGCTTTATATCGTGGTGTTCCTTTTTGAGGTGTTCCACGGCTTCTTGGGCCGTCAGCGCTTTATCAAGGGCAATAAAATCCGGAGTCATGATGCTGCCGGCCGTATCCTTGGCATAATGGGGCTTTTTTTCAGTTGATTTGAGGCCTTTAGTGGCTTCGTGGCTTTTAGTGGTTTCAGGACCTTCAGTGGCTTCGTGGCTTTCAGTCACCTCGGAACCTTGTTTTTCCGCCAGTTCATGGGAGATTTCCGGTTTGGCCTTTTCTCTATGAGTAACCACTCCGACAGGGCTGTCAGATTTATGGGCGACTTTGACTTTGGAAGGCTTTTCGAAAAACCCAAGGACGGCACCTACTACCCAGATGCCTACAACTGTGAGCAGGGTGACAACAATAATTCGTTTGGTGGCAAACCGTTTGAATTCAGTCTTTTGATTATTACTGTTTTTGCTGCTGCTTGAATTTTCCATAATATGTCTCCGTCTAAGCGGTATTAACCAGAGTTTCTAATCTGCCTAATATTCATCCACAAATCATCTCATTCTAACTGAATAGTACATTTCATTTATTGGACACAGACCCGCCTGCCATGAAAGGCACGGGCGGGCAGGTGAACACAGATTACCAAGATTCTTAAATTGCAAAATAACAATATTATCTGTGTATTTCTGCGAAAATCTGAGTCCTATTTAACTTGAGTCTATTGGTATGGTTTATAAATTTCAAGCTAAAAATTGTGTTGTTACCTGTTTCTCAGTTTGCGGATGTCGCCGATACGGATAGTCACGTTTTGAGCATCAAAGTATTCTATTAACGGTATCAAATACTTGCGTGATACACCGGTCATTTCTTTAAACTGAGGGGTTGACATCTCTTTGTGAGACACAAGGTAGTCGACAAGCCGTTGCTGTAAATCTTCGACGGCCTTTGCATGAAAATAAAGATCTTCTTTAACTTTGACAATCAACCCTTCATCCATAAGAAACATTAGAACGTCTTTAGCCCGTGATGATTCAACGTTTATGGTTTTACTCAGTTCTTTGAAATATGGCGGCGTAAGGCCGTTTTTACAGTAGACATCAAGAATTCTTTCCCTGATATCAGCCTGATCAACACCCAGGGAAACCGTATGTGAAGTCAGGCGTACCGTATTTTCCTGTGAAACGATCTCTTTGTCTTTTATCATCTGATTGAGCGTTAGATTGAAAAGTTTTGAACCTTGCAGACCAGGGATCTTAGACCTGAGTTCTTCCTTGGGCATACCGGTTTTAAGGGGATTGCCCCGATGGTAGCTGTCCAAGTAGATTGAGGTTTCCTTTTTTAGCCTGTCGGAGCTGTTTTTGTGAATATAAATCCGGTTTTCCCTGTCAGTTAGAATGACCGTTCGTTTTGACATAAGATCCTGTATGATATTTTGAAGCTGTTTTTCATGCAGGCCGGTCATTATTTTAAGATCCGAAAAGACGACACCCTGATAACCGGATTCATCCACATGATATGAAATAATACTTTCGGGGCTTTGATCCATCAACCCTTTTAACCCCTTAATTATTTCAGATTTGAACCGTTTATGCTTTTGCGGAATCGGGTTAAGGATATGCCCTCCTCCGATGGTGCGTATTGGGGAGTAACTTCGTATGACGAAACGGTCGTCTTTTATGAGTGCCAGCGGGGAATCGATTCGCAACTGAGCCACTGCGGCTTCACCAGGGAGAAGTTCATCTTTGTCGAGCAAAATAAGGATGCCAAGCACTTCACTTGTACCGGTATGAAATCTGATTTGGGCGCGGTTTTTAACCGGTTTTTTATTGCTGTTAAGGTAGTTAAAACATACGTCAAGCATATAACTTAATTTTAAAGCTGATGGGTTTGATAAAACATCGCCACGATTTACAGAGGCCTTTTCAAGTCCCTGAAAATTAACAGCCGTTCGCATGCCGGCTTCGGCGTTGTTTACACTTTGGTTGTGGACCTGAATTCCCCGTACTTTTGATGTAATGCCGGAGGGATAGAGCATGACCATATCTCCCACCTTAACCTCTCCTGAAACCAGGGTCCCGGTAATCACGGTTCCGAATCCCTTCATGGTAAAAACACGGTCCACGGGAAGGCGAAACAGGCTGGAAACCGGTCGGCTGGGCAGCCGGGCGCTTAACTCGTCCAGGGTTTTGATGAATTCAGGTATTCCGTCACCGGTAACCGACGAAACTGTGACGATGGGAGCCTTTTCTAAAAATGTTCCCCGGACAAAATCCCTGATATCCTCGATAACCAGCTCAAGCCATTCTTCATCCACAAGATCGGTTTTTGTCAAAACAACAACTCCATGCTTAACACCGAGCAGGGTGCAGATTTCCATGTGCTCCCGGGTCTGAGGCATAACCCCTTCATCCGCTGCAATTACCATGGCAACGATGTCGATTCCGGTTGCGCCGGCCACCATGTTTTTGACAAATTTTTCATGGCCCGGTACATCAACAATCCCGAGATGTTGTCCGCTGGGAAGTTCCAGGTGGGCGAATCCCAGTTCAATGGTGATGCCACGGAGCTTTTCTTCCTTTAAACGGTCGGTGTTGATGCCTGTAATCGCCTTGATAAGGGAGGTCTTCCCGTGGTCTATGTGTCCGGCGGTCCCAAGGATTATTTGTTTCAACTTTTCAATATTCCTTTATTGGATTTGTTTCCAAAAAGATAAACTATTAGACAAGATTAACCGGAGTTGTCGGATTTTCTTTTTCTAAAGTACTCCATCACATACGCCATTCCTACAAGAAAAATGCCGAGTCCCGCCACATAGATTATATCCACTCTGCCGTAAAAAAAACGTGTCAAAAAGACACCAAAAACAGCGCCGAACACGGCTCTTATTATAAAAATATGAAATTTGTTCATCAGATGCACTTTATATTAGAAGCCCAAAAGAATCAACACCAAGTTAGACGGTTTCGTAAAAAGTCACGAATTCAATAAGTAAAAAGGTTCATATACAAGGCGTAGTATTTTTTCAGGAACGAGGCCATACATGTAGTATGCCGAGTGTCTGAAAAAATACTACAACGCAGTAGATGGGACTTTTTACGAAGCCGTCAAGTTTGTACCAAAATATTTTAAATGCAGGGATAAAATAGCTTGAAATAGGTCAGGTAATCTGATAGAAAAAAGTTCTTTTCATATGGTGGGTGTAGCTCAGTAGGTAGAGCACCAGGTTGTGGCCCTGGATGTCGCGGGTTCAAGTCCCGTCACTCACCCCATTTTTTTGTGTTTATGCGCCCGTAGCTCAGCTGGATAGAGCGCCGGACTTCGAATCCGTAGGCCGCAGGTTCGAATCCTGCCGGGCGTACCAATAAAAACAAGGGGTTATGGCACTATTGCCAAGCCTCTTTTTTGTTTTCTGGACCTGCGGCTGTTCAAGGGTAAATCTCACGGGTTTACCGTCTAAGAGGTACTTAAGTAGGCATTTTAATAGAACAGTTTGATTTCACTAAGTTTCTTGATTTTCAGGTACACAATATGTAGTAATTTAAGTTAATAAACTACAATATATTCTAATTCAATAGAATTATATATAAATTATATATAATTTGCTTGACATAATAAAATTATAAACTTATGAAAATTATAAATCTTGATGGAAGAAAAGACTGTCATGAACAACTTAGCTGGAATGAAATTGAAATCAGAAACCATTTTAAATAAGTATTACAGCGTACAGTTCTCCTTAAATTGTATGGGTCCGGTATACCTGTTCAAGTTACGCGACATCCCCTTAAACGGGCTATGTATTCTGGTAAAAGAAGATTCTTCCGTACTCAAACAAATGGAGGTTGGTGATATATTGGACATGGAATACAATCCGCCGGAATCATCAGATCCCTCCACACTTTTGAAAACCAAGATTACCTCAAAAAATTGTCATGATCGTTTT
>JAFDBA010000228.1 GCA_019313505.1 Deltaproteobacteria bacterium | reverse complement strand
ACAGGCTTCGAGGAAAAGTCGGAAAGGAGGGCGTGGAAATGGGCCAGATTTGAGGAGAGAATGGCTCACTTTTCACGACCATAAATGGCTCAATTTAAAAAGACCGTTGACATGGCGATGTAAATTGGATTTCCCCAGCAGATTTGTCCGGATATGTTGATAAAATCATTTGTAAAGGGCGCAAGTCTATCACGCTTCAAGGGCTCGCAAAATCTTCAGCAAGACTAATGCCCAAAGGCTCTGTTCTATTTTCTTCAAGAGCGCCTATTGGTTATGTTGCAATTGCTGGATGTGAAGTATGCACAAATCAAGGATTTAAAAGTGTTGTTCCAAACGAATGTGTCTTCAATGAATATTTGTACTATTTTTTAAAATCTGCAAAAAAGCAGGCAACGGATTTAGCAAGCGGAACAACTTTTAAAGAAATATCCTCTACTAATTTTTCTAAACTACAAATCCCACTTCCCCCTCTCCTCGAGCAACACCGCATTGTCGCCAAGATAGAAGAACTGTTCAGCAGTTTGGATAAAGGCATCGAAGGCCTCAAAACCGCGCAGCAACAACTCAAAGTCTATCGGCAGGCAGTCCTGAAATGGGCATTTGAAGGCAAACTGACTGAAAAATGGAGAATTAACAATCCTTATTCAGATAGATATATCATTGTATTGATTGAGAGAATTGAGCTATTCAATGCAAAAAAAGATGGGCAAGATATTCCAAGACGATTGCCACCGATGAATTTTGAAAACATTTTTGATATTCCTTTCGGATGGAAATGGATCGAAGCACACAAAATATGCTCTTCAGTAAGAGACGGAACACACGATACCCCAAAATACGTGGACAAAGGGATACCATTAATTACCTCGAAGAACTTAAAAAATGGAATTCTTGACTATTCAAATATCAATTATATATCAGGAGAAGATCATGCCGAAATTTCAAAAAGGTCATCTGTAGATATCGACGATATATTGTTTGGTATGATTG
The DNA here is from genome assembly GCA_019313505.1 of Deltaproteobacteria bacterium. Taxonomy (GTDB): domain Bacteria; phylum Desulfobacterota; class Desulfobacteria; order Desulfobacterales; family UBA11574; genus S5133MH16. The sequence goes on along the minus strand of JAFDBA010000228.1, from coordinate 2,115 downwards.
GTACTATTGGCAATCCTGTCCTGATTGTTGACAATAATCACTTCAGTATAAAAAATGTTGGACTTTTCAAAAAGAATGAAAATCTAATCATATCTAAATATTTAAAATACTGGTTGCAAAGTTGGGTTTGTGAAAAGCTTATGAAAGATAATGACTTGATCAAAGGTACAACTCAAAAATTTATTGCACTTGGAGGTCTTAGAGTATTACCAATACCTCTTGCGCGTAAAGAAGAGCAAAATCAGATTATTCAGGAAATCGAATCCCGCCTCTCCGTCTGTGACAAAATCGAAGAGAGTATTGAGCAAAGCCTTAAGCAGTCTGAATCCCTGCGGCAAAGCATTTTAAAGAAAGCCTTTGAGGGTAAGCTCGTCCCCCAAGATACCAATGATGAGCCAGCGTCAAAATTGCTGGAGCGTATCAAAGCGGAAAAAGAAAAGACGGTAAGTAAAAATTGACAAAGTCGTAAAAAGTCAGGAAACACCATTTTTTGTCATTCCGGCGAAAGCCGGAATCCAGTAATTTCAATATGTTCTGGATGCCGGATCAAGTCCGGCATGACGTTTTGGGAACTTTTTACGAGTATATCAAAAATGGAGGTGATTGAAACGTTATGACAAACGATGAATTGATTCAAACGCTGAATTATCTTCGTGGCTTGCCGGCTGAGTCGGAGGTCTTTGAATTTAAAGAGGCTAAGAATGGTTATGATTTCCGCAAGCTGGGTAAATATTTCTCTGCATTGTCGAATGAGGCTAATCTCAAAGGTGCTCCGCATGCCTGGCTGATTTTCGGGATTAAGGATCGGGGACGGACAATCGTCGGAAGCCGGTTTCGTTCAGAGCGTAAAGACCTTGACAGCCTTAAAGGAGAAATAGCCGGGAAAACAACCAACCGCGTTACTTTCATCGAGATTCATGAACTGCTTTTGTCTGATGGCCGGGTACTCATGTTTCAGATACCACCGGCTCCAAGAGGAATACCCATTGCATTTGAAGGCCACTACTACGGCCGGGACGGTGAAGAATTGTCGCCTTTGAACCTGGAGGAGATAGAACGGATTCGGGCGCAGTCGATGATCGAAGACTGGAGTTCGATTATTGTGCGCAATGCAACTATCAACGATCTTGATCCTTCGGCAATCGAAAAGGCACGGAATAACTACAAGGATAAATTTCCCGGGCTATCGGAGGATGTAGATTCATGGGACGATTTGACCTTTCTCAATAAAGCAAAATTGACCATAAAAGGGAAAATTACCCGTGCGGCAATATTATTGCTGGGGAGGGCGGAATCGGAACATTTTATCGGTTCCGCTGAAGCAAAAATACGGTGGGTGCTTAAAGATGCCAAAGGGAATGATAAGGATTATCATATCGAAAGCTGTCCATTATTGTTAGCGGTAGACAATATATATTCAAAAATCCGTAACCTGAAATATCGCTACATGAAAGACGGCACCCTTTTCCCCGATGAAGTAGATCAATACGAGCCTTTTATTATTCGCGAAGCCATCAACAACTGCATTGCCCATCAGGACTATTCCAGGGGAGGCCGTATTAATGTTGTTGAAATGGATGATCAGTTAGTCTTCACAAATCTTGGCAGTTTCATCCCCGGATCTGTAGAAAGAGTCGTCAGGGAAGATGCACCCGAAGAGCACTACCGGAACAAATTTCTGGCTACGGCCATGTTTAATTTAAAGATGGTTGATACGGCTGGCGGCGGCATAAGAAAGATGTTCAATTACCAGAGGGCCAGGTTTTTCCCTATGCCCGAGTATGACCTGTCAAAGGAAAGGGTTAAGGTAACGATTATCGGCAAGGTTCTCGACCTGGATTTTGCAAGAGTGCTGGCGAAAAAACGTGATCTGGATCTTGATGATATCATTGCGCTCGACAAGGTCCAGAAAAAGAGGGTGTTGACTGGCTCTGAGAGTAAGCGGCTTAGGGGGAAAAGACTCATAGAAGGAAGAAAACCGAATTATCATATCTCTTTTGATGTTGCCGAAAAAACTCACATGCAAGCTGAATATATCAAAACCCGTGGGCTGAAAGATGATCATTTCAAAAAACTGATCCTTGAGTATCTGGATAAATACAATCAGGCATCTAA
>JAFDBA010000227.1 GCA_019313505.1 Deltaproteobacteria bacterium | reverse complement strand
CAGACAGGAACTTGTGATGCCACCCACAACCTTTGGGATATTGGTGGCAGTGAATTTCTTGTTTCCCGGATCTTCCCTCTCGGGAGAAAAGGCAAGGAAAAAATCTTGTCCAACACTCATATCATTTGAGGAAAGTCGTGGGAGAAGCATTTCCTCGGTGGTCCCTGGATAGGTTGTACTTTCAAGAACAATGAGCTGTCCCCTGCGCAAATTATTTGCGATGGTCTCCGTAGTTTCCAAAAGATAGCTCAAATCCGGTTCCATCTTGTCGGAAAGTGGTGTCGGGACACAAATCAGTATGCAATCCGCCTTGCTTAAGCGGCTAAAGTCTATGGTTACATCAAACTGTTTTGCATCGGTAATTTTCTTAATCTGTTCGGCCGGAATGTGTTTGATATAAGATTCTCCGTGAAGAATTTTATCGATCTTTCGTGAATCCAGATCAAAACCGATGACATTAAACCCCTTTTGACCAAAATGAATGGCAAGCGGCAATCCGACATAGCCAAGGCCGATGATACCAATTCGGGCTGTTCTTTTTTCTATCATCTCCAGCAGCTTTAATGCTATTGCACCCTTGTTTTTCTCATTCATATTTTTTACCCTTTCTTGTCTGGAATTCGTTAAAAATCCAAAGTCATACTAATAATATTAAGAGGCTCTTTCTCATGGTTTTCTAAAGTAATAGTTTGACTTTCAGAAAGGATCACGGACTCCCCTTTATTAAAAAGCCTGCTTTGATTATCCGATATCATTTTGCCCGAACCTCTTATCACAACCAAATGTTTTATAGTAGAGGAATGGGGTTTTATCTTAAGTTCTGAACCGGGATATAGGATAAGTTTCTCTACCTTGCAATCATCATTCATTTCCAGCACGGTTGAGGTTCCCCAAGGGTAGTATGATGTCTTATGCTTTTGGTATTCACTCCGCCCCTTTTGTTTTAGCTTTTCCACGATAGATTTCACATCCCGGCTGCTTTCCATATCGGAAACAAATACAGAGTCAGGTGTTTCCACAACAACCATGTTTTTAATTTTGTTGGTTGCGATCAGCCGTTCATATCCCATGATAAAACAGTTTTTCGTTCGGTTGGAAATAACGTCGCCGTCAATAACATTGCCGTTTGCATCCTTTGGGATGAAATCATATAGAGATTTCCATGATCCAATATCGCTCCACCCGAAGTCTGAAGGCAACACGGCAGATTTGTCTGTTTTCTCCATAACAGCATAATCGATAGAGATATTCGGCAACCGTTCATAGTCTTTTTGAGATACCATACTTCCGGATAAATCCAGCTGCTCCATTTTCGCAAGAAGCTCAGGCTGGTGGATGTTTAACTCTTTCATCATTACAGATGCTTTAAATGTAAACATTCCACTATTCCAGAAGAAGTTGCCTGCTTCAACATACCGCTTGGCCGTTTCCATATCCGGCTTTTCAACAAATCTTTTTACAGAAAAGGCATGTTCCCTAATTTCACCTGCACCCTCAATATATCCGTAGCCTGTTTCCGGATAATCGGGTTTGATTCCAAAAGTTACAATATATCCCATCTCGGCAAGTTTTATTGAGGATAATATTTTTTCATGAAAAGCATCATTATTGCGGATAACATGATCAGCGGGAAAAATGCATAACACAGCATCATCCTCATTCTTGAGGATATTGAGCATGGCCAATAGAATTGCAGGTGCGGTATTCCGGCCACAAGGTTCCGCAATTATTATTTCATCCGTCCGGATACCAATTTCCTCAATATGTCTTGCAATTTCATGAACATGTTCATTCCCGCAAACAATGCGCATATTTTCCATGTCAAGGGGAGGCATCAACCTTTTAACGGTACTTTGAATAAGCGAATTATTACCAATAAATTTAACGAGTTGCTTGGGATAGAGTTCTCTTGATACTGGCCAGAGGCGTGTTCCTGCCCCACCTGCCAGCAGGATCGGATATACGTTTATCTTAATTTCCGACATCTTGTGCTTTCCTCTTTTTCATAAAAAATCAAGATGAGGTACATAAACCGGATAACTCCTTCATATTATTCGATCTAATACACTTTGTCATAGAACCGTATATAATAACATCTCCCGTGTCAAGACTTACCCCCTGAGACCCTTGCAAAACGCCCCTTTTGCCCAATTCCGGCGTTAGATTCAAATTTTATCCTCAAAATACTCAATGTATTCATAAGGTCTCCCCTATCGATGCAGGGCAAACACGTTTTGTTTCATTGGAAGACCTTGAAAGATTTGATGATAATATCGATTTTACGCCGGGTGAAGGAGGACTGAAAAGCCTCAATAAATATCACTCCTGTGATAAAACAAAGCCGTTTTCATCCCTTTCCACTTTGGATATGCCGGGATACTTCTTTTCAAGATCTCTGAGTATTGCTTCGTGTGTTTTGACTTTCTCCATTAAGAAATTCCGTTCTTTGACTACCTGCAATGATTCCAGAGCTCTTTTTATCGTAATTTTAAAATCAGTATCATCCCATGGTTTCAGAATGAATTTGTAGATCCCTGCTTGGTTTATGGCCTGAATAGCAATTTCAATGTCGGCATGGATTGTCAACATAATGGTCAATATGCCGGGATAAGCAATTTTTACCTTCTCTAAAAACTCCAACCCGTTCATTTCAGGCATCTTATAGTCGCTGATAATCATGTTGACCTCATGATTTTTCAGCTTGTCAAGCCCTTCCTGACCGCTCAAGGCTGTGAGGATGTTGTAGTCATCATCTGCAAGGGTGCGTTTAATGAATTCCAGAACCAGTTCCTCATCGTCAACGATCAAAATAGTATGTTTATTCATAACTTTCCACCTCCTGAAATATTTTAAACTCGAAATCGAATTATAAGAACCTATTAAGTGTGAAGTGATCTAAAGTGATCTAAAGTGCCTAAAGTTAAGGAATACTGCCAATTCAGAACTCCTGACCTGTATATGTAACTTCAAGGTGATATAAAGGTTTAGTCGTAATTTCAAACGCAACAATTTGAACATCGAACATCGAACGTTCAACGTCGAACGTCGAATGTGGAAGGCGCTCCTGCCCGCCATCGCGAGCCGTACTCAATGCTCTTCGTCCTTTTGTTGGCT
>JAFDBA010000226.1 GCA_019313505.1 Deltaproteobacteria bacterium | reverse complement strand
AGGAGATCACGGGCGGGATAATTCGGGCGGCAAAAGATGCCATGGATGAGGCGGATAACCTGATAAATCAGATACAAGATAACATTGAAGCGTGTGAAAAGGCGATGGTATCATGACTATTTCAAACCGGCAGGCAGAATCAATAAGGGCGCTCGGCAGAATAGAAGGGTATAAAAATGACGTGAGAATGCTTGAGGCTGCAATTGAACAGGCGCCTATGTGGAAGCCCGGTGCAGCGCTAAAAAAACAGTGCGACCAGGTGCTACCCATGATCATTGATCTTGAGGAACGTTTTGAACGTAAGCTCGTTGTTGCCATAATCGGCCCGTGCGGTTCAGGCAAATCCACGCTGCTGAATGCTTTGGCGGAAGTCGACGGCTTGTCCGAGACAGGAAATCTGCGCCCCACTACCAGAAATATCGTCGCTTTTTGCCGGGAAAAGAGCGATGCCGGCCATTTGAATCGACAGCTTGGTATGGAGAATGTTGAGACGCGATCGAGTCATGGGGCAGCGTCCCTTGAATATGTGATGTTGATCGACACACCGGACACGGACAGTAACGAACAGGAGAAGCAGATTCCCATGGTGCATAAAGCCATAGCGCTTTCAGACGTACTCATCTGTGTTTTTGATTCGGAAAATCCTAAAAGAAGAGACCATGTGGATTTTCTTGCATCTTATGTGCGCTTTTTTAGCGGGGATTCTCTTGTGGTTGTGATTAACAAGTGTGACCGTCAGGATGAAAACGAGCTTAAAGAAAAGATAATGCCTGAATTTTTGGGGTTTATTAACAATGCCTGGGAAAGACCTATTCAATCGGTTCTGTGTGTTTCCGCACGTCGGCACTTGCACGATCCGGGGTGGGACCCGACAGCACGTCCTCTCCACGATTTCGATCAGTTTAAAGAGCTCCGACAGATGATTTTTGGCACCTTCAATCGCCAGGGATTCGTGATTGACAGGCGGCTGGAAAATGCCGAAAGCCTGCGTGACTTCATCTTTGAAGAAACACGGGTTGAAATTGAAAAGGACCTGGGAAAACTGGTGGCCGCCAAAGAGAATATCCAGGCGGCGGAAACAAAGGCGGTAAAAGACGCCCTTTTTGCTTTCAAAAACAACAACTCCAGACGGCTGTTAGGCGTAAATGTGTTTTTGTATCAAAAACTTGCGAATCGGTGGCTGGGACCGGTGGGATGGCTCATAGCCATATGGGCACGCATTTTAATTTTCGGTACCGGTATTGTTGCAATGTTCAGATTTGGCAACCCTCTTCGCCAGTTGGCAGGTATGGTTTCCTCTCTCCGGCATTTTAAAGAATCCAGGTCAGCACTGGCTGAGACCGGAAAAAGCGAAGGAGTAGATGCTGCCATGCGTGATTACCGGCTTTCCATTTTAAAAGAATGGCCGGACATTGCTGAATCTCTTGTCAAAGCCCGGTTTGACAGATCGGTGCGAAGGATTAAAAATGTCCTCCCGGAAAGTGATAGCCTGAACGGAGATCTTAACAACATATGGAGGGATTCGCTGGACAATACAATTGAAAAGTCTTCGGAAATCCTGAGCGGATTTATGCTTCAGATCGTTTTCAACCTGCCGGTTATAGGTATCCTGGGCCATGTAGGCTGGGTAACCGCACAAAACTACTTCACCGGCAACTATCTTTCCTCCGACTTCTTTCTGCATGCATTTTTAACCATCGGTATAACCATGTTTTTGAGTTTCTTTATTTTCCAGGTATGTGTTCGTTTGGCTGCTGGTTCTGACAGAATAACCCGGAAAGCGTTTGAAAAGGTAAAACATCATGTGGAGCAATTCCAGCCCATATCAATGAATCCTGTAAGCCGGCAAATAGATACAGTGTTGAATCTTCCAGTAACTTGAATCAGACCTTGAGGAATTCGATTTAATGGATAATATGGATAAAAAATATCTCGCTCCCACAGCAATCATTAACAGTGACAATAAAATAATTATCGAATATGCAAACGATACGGTAATTGATGCAGGCGAAGACCCGATTGAAAAGGCCGTAAAACTCTATTACGCCGTTCGGGATGGTATCTGGTATGATCCGTATTATCCGTTCTACCTTGCCGAGCATTATCGTGCGAGTAATGTACTGAAAAGTGGTCGAGGCTTTTGCATAAGCAAAGTTTCTCTTCTGTGTGCTCTTGGAAGAGCATGCAACATCCCGTCCCGGGTAGGTTTCGCTACGGTTCGCAATCATTTGGCCACACCCAAACTTCTTGAATTTTTAGGTTCCGATCTGTTTGTTTATCATGGATTTACGGAGTTTTATCTGGCGGGCAAATGGGTTAAGGCAACACCTGCGTTTAATGTTGAATTGTGCAAAAAACATAACGTGATCCCCCTTGAGTTTAACGGCCGTGAAGATTCGATTTTTCAGACCTATAATATGGGGAAAAAGGCGTTCATGGAGTATTTGGAGTTTCATGGGATATATGCGGATATACCGGTGGATGTTATTCTGGCGGCATGGGAAAAAGCTTATGGCAGGGATCGTGTCAGAAAATGGATTGACGATTTAGAAAAAGTATGAATTAAAAAGTTTCATAAATTATTCATGGAGGGAAGATGATCATCACAAATATTGAAACCGTTCCGGGAAAAACAATTGTCGAACATTTTGGGTTGGTCTCCGGTAGTACGATCCGGGCCAAGCATGTGGGCAGAGATTTAATGGCAGGTCTGAAAAATCTGTACGTTGAATGATTACGAAATGCAGCGCAACGCAGAAGTTGGACTTTTTACGAAGCCATCAACATGAACCAGGAGGTATTTATGATTGATCTGAATCTGAAAGATGTGGCCATTGAGAGATTTAAACCCTTTCAGGATGAAATATTAAACAGCTATAAAGATAAAATTCATTCAATAACAATCACAGGAAGCGCCCTGACTGACGATTTTGATCCCGGGAAATCAGATGTCAATTCAGTCTTTGTCCTCACAAAAATGGATTTTAACTTTCTTGAACTTCTGGCTCCTCTCGGGAAAAAATACCGCAAAAAAAACATAGCCGCTCCCCTGATCATGACGCCTGAATATATTATAAACTCCCTTGATGTTTTCCCCCTTGAGTTTTTGAATATAAAGCTTCTTCAT
>JAFDBA010000062.1 GCA_019313505.1 Deltaproteobacteria bacterium | reverse complement strand
GAATGCAAAACTAAATATAATAGTCCAATTTCCCAGTTTCCAAGATGGGCAGATATCAATATCGCCCCCTTATCGTTATGCATGGCATTCAGCAGATGCTCTTCACCCCTGATTTTAACTCTGTCCATGATATCATCGCTGGAAAAACAGATCATCTGGCAAATTTCCAGAATGGTGATACCTAAGTTTTGAAAAATGCGTTTGGAAATTTTTTTAACTCGCTCGGTTGGCCATTCCGGATAGACAAATTTCAAGTTGCGCCTGACGATCCGTTGATGCCTCACATCTATAACGTACATAAACATCCCTAATACCCTGCCGATGCTTGCAATACGATTATAGGGAACACTTGCGATAAAAGTTGCAAATTTGCCTCGCAATCTATCTGGCTCCTTGAATGGTTGTTGAATATGTTTTTCTATCATTTTAAGTGTAAAGTGCCTAAAGTGAACTAAAGTGAACTAAAGTGAAGGAATTTAAGCCAATTATATTTTAATGACAGCGCGTTAGCGCTACCTCAACTTTAGGCACTTTAGATCACTTCAAACTTTAGGCACTTTTGAAAAGGCTTCGGTAACATTTCCATTGATAAGAGTTATGTCGAATATCTAACTTACTTATAAGAGTTGTTTACAGGCATCGACTACTTTAGATACTCCCAGCTTTTTCATGCAATCCCTGTGCTTGCAATCCTTTAAATAACAGGGCACGCATTCCATGGATTCCTCTCTCACCACAATACTCTTTTTATTTTGAGGTCCTACATAAAACGGATCGGTGGGGCCAAAAAGTCCAACTACAGGAATATCCAGACAAGACGCCATATGCATAACACCCGAATCGATACCCACAAATAAGCTTGCTCTTTTTATAACTGAGCAAAGACTCGCAAGGCCAATTTTACCAGTCAGATCCAGGATATCAATATCCTTTTTCCAGTCCTTTTTCTTTAAAGCCATTATTATCTCACTGCTGTATTCTTGATTGTCTACACCACCAACAATAACGGCGGATAATCCATGTTTTTCTTTTAGCAACAGAATTAATTCTGCAAATTTTTCTTTTTGCCAGGTCTTGGTATGCCTTCTTTTAGACGTACCCGGAGAAATGATGACGAATTTTTCCGGCAGGTTTAGATCACTTTTATTCTTATTTACGTTCAAAAGCCCAACGTAATCGGTTTTTGTGACTGTGACGTTCAGACGTTTTAACAGTTTGGCATTATTGTACCAACTGTTATGGCCTTCAATCTGTTCTTTTATATTAAGACACAAATCCCATGGAAAATAAGAAAATCCAGCCTTGATTTTTGCTCTGCTTAACGCGGTTAACATCAGGCATTCTTCAGCCCTGGCAAGAGATATCACCAGGTCATAGTTGTTCTTTCGTATGTTTTTTAAAAGGTTGAATTTGGCTGTCAGTCCGCTTTCTCGAGGAATTACCATGTCAACAAACGGTGAATCAACAAGCAGTTCGTGCAGATACGGTTTAACCAAACAATGAATAGATGCACCCGGGTGGTTTTCTCTTAGGGCCTTTAACAGAGGCAGGGAAAAGATTAAATCCCCAATCTGATTTAGATGTATAATACATATTTTTTTAAAGCGCATGATCCACTATTATAAAAAAAAGTTGTCGTCTTCTATTTCTTCTATTTCATCAATGCTCTTATCCGAATGTATAAAATTTTCAATCCACCAGTTGACATGATGATAAAAGCATCCGACAACATTGCACTCCTTTTCAGCATTAAAAACGGTAATAGAATGTGTTAGATTTTGTAATGTTTTATCGAAATTTTCTTTTCCAGCATATCCGTTAAATTCTGCAAGTTTGGCCTTTTCAACTCCTCTAAAAGCCGGGCAGTGAAAAATTCCGGACGGCGTAAACACTGTATTGAAAAACTGCAGATGACATATCTTGGGCTGTCTTTTCAGCTCATGCACCTTATTATCCATCATTGCCAGTAAATTCACACTTTCAAGGACCTTTATTTTATTGTCTGCAGCTTCTTTTGCATCATGAAAATTATTTTTAATATGTTCTATAATGCGTTGTTCTTTTTCTCTGTCAACGCTGTCTAAAAGAGTTTCCTTTTGAGATTCCGGAAGTCGTATCAAACATGGTTTAAAGGAAATATAATCAAAGCGGTACGTTCGGGCCAATCTCACGGCTTCGGTCATTTCATGGATATTCGGATAAAGTGCCTGTCCGTTTAAGTATAATCCTTCCCACATAATAACAAACGAATAGCCCAGGGAAATATTCGGATTGCGCATTTTCACTTCTCGCGCACTATGGAGAATGTCATGTAATGTCACATCGGTTTTTGGCCTGTGGAGTTTGACAAAGGTTTCCTGACTCGCAGCATCCAAAGACACCCTTATCCAGTCATTTTTTTCTAATAAAGGAACAACTTTTATAGCGCGACTAAGCCTTGATCCGTTGGTTACGATTCCCAGTTGCAGTCCTATCTTTTTTATGTATTTAACAATTTCACCAAAATCTTTGTGCAGGGTGGGTTCCCCCCCTCCCAAAAGGATAACGGATAATAAACCGCGGGATTTTAAGGTTTCTAAACTACGTGTTACATCTTCTATATTCAGGTATTCTCCGGTATTGATAATTGTTGAATCAACGCAGTGCGGACATGCAAAATTACAGGCAGACGTCAAATCCAGGTTTATGGATATGGGAGCCAAATTAGGAACTGCAAGCCCGGCACCAGTTGTTCCGGCATTTCGCTGCCAGGTAATATATCTCTTTAGGCTTTCTATGACCGAGGATTGCCTTAGTTTGGAACTAAAATCATGCTCTTTGTGCTTTAGTTTTTTCATATTGATCTCTCAATTTATTTCACAATAATCATAAATTTTTTTTAACAAAGACATATTGTTCTTAATATGTGCTTTACCGATCATCGGTTCCCGCTTTTCCCTAACCGCCAAAATAAAATCTTGCACCGATAGTTCTAACGGATCTTTTATCCTCAGGATTTTATCTGAATACTTAAAAGAAATATCATAGGTATCAAGATCCAAAACCCGATGAATAATCTTGTCATTGAATCCGTATGAAAAACTGCGGGGTGGAAGAATTGTTCTTACAAGCTCAATCATAACCTCACAATAACCGGTGGGAAAGATATAATGAAACGTAGTTATTATTTTTTCTTTATGCGCTTCAATACTTAAATTACCAATTTCTCCATCACTAAATACAGTATACAGAATGCTCAAGGCGTGTGGAACAGATTCTAAAATCATCTCTTTTCCGGAAACCATAGGAGACAGTCTGATAAAAAAAGTTTCGACTTTTTGATAATCGATTGGACCGCAAAGCTCTTCATAGTATGGCAATGAAAAAGGACATTGAGAATTCATTGCTATTGTCAGGTTATTGCTTTCGGCCATTTCAAAGATATATTTAAGTAATGAATTTATATCATTTATATCATTTTTATCCTGCCAAACAAATGGTTTCTCGCAAAATATATGTACTCCTTCTTTAACACATTTTATCAAATATTCATAGTGAGTAAGTGCCGGAGAAGCGATAACAACCGCATCGGGTCGTCCTCTTCTCATCATGCTGTTAAAATCCGTATAGTAAGTAGCATCGATTCCATATTGTGTTAGAATAGAAGAAGCCCTGCAGGCTGTTTTTTCAGTTGTTCCCAGAACCGATATGACACTTGCCCTATTTTTTTGAAAATATTTTCCGATATATTGCCCGATGCCGCTTTTGTTTCTGCCGGCGCCTATTATTGCTATCTTCATTGTGCCTTTGCCTCTTGCTCATTTTTTTAATCGGACTTCTTTAAAGCATCTTTTCTCAGAATACACAACGGCTTTTTATCCAAGGTATCTGTTTTAATTCTAAAACTGAGTTTTGCCTGTTTAAAAAGATTTGTTACATTATCTGGAAATAAAACAGAACCATATGGGAATTAAACACAACATAACTTTCTTGACACGCCACCTCCATTTATCTATATTCGTATGACTCAAAAACGAATGTTTTTTTACTCAGATATCAGGATCTTATAATTTAAATGAGACCTTTGAAAAATGTCCAATTTTGTTCAAGGCCAAGGAAGGTCCAATTTTGTTCAAGGCCAAGGAAGGCGAAAATTTTAACCACAGGAATACATTGAGTATTTTGAGGATTAAAATTTGAGCCTGACGCCGGAATTGGGCAAAAGGGGGCGTTTTGCAAAGGTCTCTAAATGAACTTTCATGCATCAAATCAATACATACGGTTCATATCATTTTGGATCACCATTAGATCTAACCAACCAGCAACTGAAGCAACTCATTAGATACTTTAATTTGCCAAAAGATACTGTTAATTCAGCCCTTGGTGGAAGAACTTCAATTACAGTTGCCCAACTTGAAGGCATTGGATCTGTAGTTATTAAATATTACAGACGGGGAGGGGCAATTCGATATCTGATCAAAAAATGGTATTTCAAATTTGGAAAAACCCGTTCCCAGATTGAATATGAGCTGTTGCAGAAAGTCAGAAATTTAGGCATAAATGTCCCTGAGCCGGTTGCCTTTGCTTATAGAGGCCACCTGTTCTATCAATGTTGGCTGGTAACTAGAGAAATCAAAGATCATCAGACACTTGTTCAAATAAGTTGTTCAAATGAAGAACAGGCTCGTATGGTAATGAAAGAGGTTGTCAAGCAAGTATCAATGCTTATAAAAAATAAATTTTTGCATGTTGATTTACATCCCGGCAATGTAATAGTGGATAATCAAAACAAGGTCTATCTTCTAGACTTTGACAAGGGAGGTGTTTTCCCCCGTGGAAAAAATGCGCTAAGGAGTCGATACCTGCGTCGTTGGAATCGGGCAATACAAAAGCACGGGTTGCCGGAAATGCTCAGTGAAGTTAATAATTTTAACTATTTGTAATAACTACAAAAATTATAGATTAAAAGAGACCTTTGGAAAATGTTCAATTTTGCCTGCCCAGTTAAATCCGTTTGTTATATTTAACCGGGGTTCAAGGCCAAGGAAGGTGAAAATTTTAACCACAGGAATACATTGAGTATTTTGAGGATTAAAATTTGAGCCTGACGCCGGAATTGGGCAAAAGGGGACGTTTTGCAAAGGTCTCTAAAAGTTTAGTTATGGATACAGCCGCCTCTAAATTAATGCCTTCATCACCTTCCATCCTCATCATTCTGATGGGGTCTATAGGAGATGTGGCACGGGGTCTTTGCCTGGTATCACACATCAAAAACAATCTGCCGGAAAGCAAGGTAACATGGCTCGTAGAGCCAATTTGCTCAGAAGTGGTCCGTTTACACCCCCGGATTAACAAAATGATTGTTTTTAACAGACCCAGAAATATCTTAGGGATACGGAATCTGTATAAAGACCTATCCCGTGAACACTTTGACATTACACTCGATCTCCAGCGTCATTTAAAGAGCGGTTTTTTCTCGTTTCTTTCTAGAGCAAAAAGACGAATCGGTTTTAACCGCCGTAATTCAGGGGAATTTAACTGGATCTTTAATAATGAACATATTCCCTATGCCGGCGATGAGCTTGATCTGCCCAAATTGCATCATTATCTTCAATTTACAGAATACTTGGGGTTACCTGAGCCTGTATCCCTGGACTTCGGTTTTTCCTACTTTGATGAAAAATTTAATCTACCGGATATTGTAGCTAAAATAAGTAAACCCTTTATCGCAGTTGTAATTGGATCATCCTGGGAATCCAAAGACTGGTTTTTTGAAGGATACTATCGACTGGTAAAAAATATTCTTTCTTCAATGAAATGGCCAATTGTGCTGCTTGGTGACGGCTCGCAAGTATCATCTGCAACAAAACTGTACCAAAAACTTGGCTCACATGGGTTAATTAATCTTGTGGGAAAAACGTCCATTCTTGAACTTGTGGCCGTGCTTAAAGCCGCTGTGGCCGGTGTGGGCCCAGACTCGGGGCCGGGTCATCTGGCAGCGGCGGTGGGCACTCCCTATGTAAGTCTTTTCGGTCCAACATCTCCTAAACGGGCAGCACCCTACAACTGTGAACACCTTGTTGTTCAATCTAAGGTAAGTTGTGTCTCTTGTTATAAAAAGAAATGTCCTGACCTGGACAGATTATGTATGCGGCTTATCAACGTTGAATCGGTTCAGGAAAAACTTTCTTTAGCACTTGGGGCAGTTCGTCTCTAAATTTCTATCCTGTTATAAGTCCTTGGAGCCGGCTCTTAATAAAGGATTTAAAAGCAATATCGTTTTCTCCAAAGGAAATCTCTATCCCGATCACAACCAGGTCAATGGGCCATTTTATTTTATGAGCAATCCTGACATAATCTTTTTCTGTAGTAAAGATAAATTCAGCCGATAGATCCATTGCTGATTTCACGATTTCATCAAGTTCTCTATTCGAATACGGGTGATGGTCCGGGAATCCTAAAAAATTTTCTAATTCACACCTGAAACTCTCAATTGTTCGGCGAAAATCATCATTGCTTGCTATCCCTGAAAAAGCAAAGACTCTTTTCCTTTTAAAGATATCAAAATCGTACATGGATGAAATATTCAGTCTATCCGGCGATTGCAGGCTGTTTCCTGTAATTATTTTATAAATATATGGAGTATGAAATGAATGAAAAATAGGCTTTTTGGGAACAATCCTTTTTATTTGGTCCAAAGCCGCCAGCTTTCCCACACCCGATCTGGTAAAAATTACAGCATCTCCCCGCAACAAAGCAGAAGCTGTTTCCCTTAAGGTACCTCTGGGGAAAAGATAGGTATTTCCAAACGGCTTTTTACTATCTAAAAGAACCAGATCTATATCTCGATTGAGCTTTAAATGTTGAAATGCATCATCAAGCAGTAAAACATCCGGTTTAAATTCCTTTATCGCCAATATACCGGCTTTAAAACGGTTTTGACCCACAATAACAGGTACAGTTTTAAGTCTTTCAGATATCATAAACGGCTCATCGCCTGCTTCATCAGGCCCCATACAAATCATACGCCCGTCACATACTACGCCACCGATCTTCTCTGCTTGGCCTTTATAACCCCTGCTAATAATTGCAACACCATACCCGAGATGCTTAATTAGCTCCGCCATATAAATCGTCATGGGTGTTTTCCCTGACCCGCCAACCGTAATGTTACCGATGGAAATAACCGTGCAGGGAAGTCTTTTTGACTGCAAAAAACCTTTTTTGTATAAATTTTCCCTCAGCTTAACTAATCCACCATAACCAATTGATATTGCAAATAGGAAGGATTTAAAGAATAAGGATCGGCTTTCCCCTCCAGCAGTCATAATAGCTTCGATCTTTCTCTTAACATTTCCTGGAGGCGCCGTCATTTTGTCTCTATCCCTGTTGGCATAGGCTGTTTAGTACCTTAATTGTGGATTTTGTACATTTTGTGGCAAAACTTTTTCTTCTCGCCACGAAGGCACCAAGACACTAAGAAAGAATAACAAAATAAAATCCTTTGTGTTTTGGTGGCAAATATTTCTTGGTTCCGGCCTGTCCGGGTTGGAATTTTAAGATGTAGAGTAGATAAAGGTAAAAAAATAAAATATAAAAAAACAAACAAGCATGGCTACAAAGTTCCAGTGGCCGTTGTTTTTCAAAAGAAGGTTCCACCTGAAAAACCATAACGATTCCCAATCAACCTCTTTAAGGGACGGCATGAAACGGTTTACCTTTTTGCAATATTTTCTATATGATTCTCCAAACAATGGCTGTAATTTAGCTTCTTCTCTTTTTACACGATTGACCATATAAAAATAATAAACCACAATAAAAATAAAGATTATCCAACCATTGCCCGCAAGAAGTAAAACACCGAACAACAAAAAGAAGCGACCAATGTACATAGGATTCCTCATCAACATATAAGGGCCTTTAACAGCAAGCATTCTATTTTTATCCAAAGAAGCAAAGCACCAAAGTTGGATTAATTCACCGAAAAGAGCCACTATAAATCCAACCAGAAACCAAGCAGGCTTTATATTCAGAATTAAAATTATGATGGCAATCAAAAAAATCGGATACCGTAATTTTAATAAAACATATCTGAGCCTTTTGCTATTGAAAATCTCGTGGATCCGGTCCACTGCATTATTGACCATTTCATCTCCCTTAAAGAGAGACCTTTGCAGAACGCCCCCTTTTGTCCAATCCCTGCGTCAGGCTCAAATTTTAATCCTCAAAATACTCAATGTATTCCTGTGGTTAAAATTTTCCCCTTCCTTGGCCTTGAACAAAATTGAACGTTTTTCAAAGGTCTCAAAGATAATGGATAAAAACCATAATTCAACCTACTTTTCCCCTGCCTAATTGGTAGAATCTATCAGGATCGATGGAATTAGAAAGCCAACTCTCATACAATTTTCTTAAAGATTTTGCGCAGTCTATCTCTGATACCCCTGACACCTCTTTCCATATGGCTCCGTTGAGCATACTGTCTTTTTTCTTCCAGGGTCAAAGTTCCAGGCACATAGCGCATTTTCAATTTGATAATGGCAAAGTAATCATCCAGAATAAATCTCAGATAGATACGATTCAGCGGAAAAAATCTGAACTCCTTTTCGGATATGGAAGCACTCCAGTCCACGATGTAAGGTCGACCGTCATGTCCTACCAAGACATTGGCTCCATTTTTTAAATCACAATGTGCAAGGCCCCTTCTGTGAAAACTGTCAACTATGTTTTTTAGATCATCAAAAAAAGTTCCTGGTAGCTTTATATTCTTATTATGCTTTTTCAAAGGTTGGCTTTGTATCTCTTCAAGTGCCATTGCGAGCCCATTAATAACCCGATAGCAAGTCGGAACACCCATAAGACCCTGCAGTTTTTTATAAGCCCTGTGTTCACGCCATATTAAAAACCGCCCGATTATGTTTCGGTAAAGAAACCTGGTATTGCTAAAATCTTTTACAACAGCCCTCACCCCATTTTCCTCTATTACCCAGATGACAGGTCTTGTGTTGGATGAATGCCTTAGAATTCCACAATTATTTTCGGACAAACTGGAGAGTTTTAAAGATTCTAACATATTTGCTTATGCTTTGTGAAAACTATTATGTTGATAATGATTCCATACTTATGTGTTTACTGGTCGAGACCTTTGCAAAACGCTCATTTTTCAAAGGTCTCTGGTCTTCCCTGGATATTTTTTTTACTCTATTCATCATTTCAAAAAAACAACTATGCCAAAACAGAAAAAAACAAAGTTTGCAACCCAAGCAGCCATGAAAGGAGGAAGCATTTCTCCATATCCAAGTGATAGACAAAAACTGTAGAATATCCAATAAAAAAATGCTACGCAAATACCGTAGAATATACTAACGGAAAGACTTTCCTTTAGCTTACTTCTACTCGAAATGCCTGCCCCCGCCAGACACATAATAAAACTGACAAAAGGAAATGCCAGTTTGGCATGCAGATCTACTTTATAAACAGAAGCATCGTACCCTTCATTTTCAATATTTCTAATATATGCAAGCAGCTCCAGAAAACCCATTTCCTCTGACTTCTTGACCACTCTCTCTATATCCTCGGGTAAAAAATGGAACGGCTCCTCCCGCTCTTCAAAGAATGTTACCCGATAATGGTTACTTTCTTTATCAAGTTTTTGCTCCATAATATCATAGAAAATCCATTTCCCTTTTTTGAAGACACCCTTTTTAGCATCAACCCTCCGGATTAACCGAAAATCATTATTAAAAAAATTAAGTGCGACCCCAAAAATAGTACTGTTCGCAGGATTATAATATGTAATATGGCATATTACACGGTTACCCTTAATCCATATATTCTTCCCCTTAGATATAACGGCAGATTCTTTCTTAACCTCCACATTCCAGATCCTGTTAGCCTTACTTATGGTGATCGGCACAATCAACTCTGATAATAAAAAAATGATAATGCTTAATAATAGTCCTATCAACACAACCGGCCTTAAAAGGTAGGTGATACTTACGCCACTGCTTTTTAAAGCGATGATTTCATTGTTCTTGTTCATCAGACCAAAAACAATACTAACCGCCAGAAGAATACCAACCGGCGCTATTTGGACAATTATCAACGGTACTTTAAGCTGATAAAATCTTATAATTTTTAAAAATGGAAGACCTGCTTCTAAAAAATTATCTATCCTTTGAAAAAAATCGACCGCCAAATATATTCCGACCACCGTTAATAAAACAATACCAAAGTATTTGAAAATCTCCCTGGTCAGATATTTGTCAATTAAAGACATAATATTAACAAGTTAAATAGGACGCAGATTTTCGCAGACCCGCCTGCCATGCGAGGCACAAGCGGGCAGGTATACACAGATAATATTGTTATTTTGCAATTTAAGAATCTTGATAATCTGTGTCCATCTGTGTCCAAAAAAAGAAATTCCTATACTATCAAGTTGAAAATTTGGACTAACGCCCTCTATATCCATTCAAGCATGACGTAATCCCTTTTAACAGATTCGAAATAGGACCGACCCTCAATTGACGCTCATTGGCTGTTTTATTTAGAAGATACAGTCCTAAAGCACCTATCACAATGTTCGGAACCCACATTCCGATGACCGGAGGACATGCGCCTGTTTCACCAAAAACCAACCCTGCAGTCAACAACAGGTAATAAATAAAAAAGAAAACCATACCCAATATCAAGCCGAAAGATTTTTTTGTAGACCCGGATTGTATGCCTAACGGAACCGCCAGAAGCCCGAGGGCAAAACATGCAATTGGAATTGAAAATTTTTTGTGCAACTCCATAAGTGTATTATAATAGTTACTATCTCTCTGGGTACGATTATTCAAATAATTCCGCAATTCAACAAGATTCATCTCTTTTCTATGTTTCGGCCCTGGTTGCAAGCTCGAAGACACCTGCTCAATATCCAGCTGAATCTCATAGGTGTCAAAATCAATATATTTTGTCGATCTGTTCTTAACATCAGCTTGATATATAACACCGTTATAAAGCAATAAATTATAAATGTATTCGTCGGGTTCACTGAATAGTTTTCCCCTTGGCGCCACCACGGTGCTGACAATATTTTGACTCCTTTTATCTTCAATGAAAATATCTTGAAGTTCTTTACTTTTAGGATCTATCTTATGCACATAAAGCACCACATCTTCAAAACTGTCATTGAATGTCCTGTCTTTAAGTCCGATTTCGAGATTGGATGAAACGATCTTGTATGACAGTTCTTTGAAAGATAATCTTCCCCACGGCATTCCATATACTGTCATAAAAAGTGTAAGCAAACACCCGAATAGACAAAATAACATTACCGGCGGAAGCAACCCATAGATGCTCATGCCGCTGGTTTTTAGTGCAACAATCTCATTGTCGCCGGACAATCGGAGGAAAGTGAGAAGAACCGCTATCATGATTGACATGGGTATTACATAGGTGAGGAAATACGGGGTTGAATACGCAAGCATTATAAGAACCGTAAACACACCTACACGGTAATTTACAACCATGTTCGTTACTTTAAGCATCTCTACCATCAAAAAAACAAATGTAAAAAACATCAGATTGATGATAAAAGGAGGAATCATCTCTTTGAATACATATCTATATATAATGGAGCTGATTTTCATAAAAATATTAGGAAAGATTGTTTGTGATAATGACACATTGTATAATTATATCGAAAAAGATTTGCCGGCATGTTTTCTTACGGTGAATTCTTCCGAAGCTTCTTTTGAACTGCTGTAATCAAATTGCATCTGGTAAAGTTTAAAATATTCTCCTTTTCGAGCGATCAGTTCTTCATGTTTCCCCTCTTCTACGATTCGACCGTCAACGATAACGGCTATACTATCAGCATAAGCAACGGTTGAAAATCTGTGCGCAATAACAAAGGTTGCTCGTCCCTTCATCAGGTTTTCCAAAGCTTTCTGAACCAGTGTTTCCGATTCTGTATCGAGTGAAGAAGTAGCCTCATCCAATATTAAAATGGGAGCATCCTTTAATAACGCACGAGCAATGCATATTCTCTGTTTCTCCCCTCCGGATAACCGGCCGCCAAGTTCTCCAATATTTGTATCAAAACCATCCGGAAAGTTCTGTATAAATTCATAGGTATAAGCTGCACGAGCGGCATTTTCTACGTCTTTGTCAGATGCATTCCGGTTTCCGTAAGCGATATTGTTTCGAACCGTATCATTAAAAAGTATGGGCTCCTGAGTAACAATGGCAATCTGGTCCCTGAGTGAAGATATTGAGGCATCTTGAATATCAATATCATCAATGAGGATAACCCCCTTGCTTACATCATAAAACCTGGGAATCAGGTTCACTAAAGAGGTTTTTCCGCCGCCACTCATTCCAACAAACGCAAGTACTTCCCCAGCCCTGACACCCAGGTTAATGTTTTTTAAAACCATTACGTCATCATATTTAAAATACACATTTCTGAAAACAACGTGGTGAGGGCCGCGCTTAAATTCAACAGGATTTGGTATCTCTTGAATATCAGACTCCGACTCCAGGATATCAAATACCCGGTCCGCACCGGCAAGACCTTGCTGTATAATATTATTCAGCTTGCTTAATTTCTTTAATGGTGCGTAAAGCATAATGAGAGCAGCCATGAAAGAAAAGAAGGTTCCGGCGGTGGAGGTACCGGATATTACTTTGTAACCGCCGTACCAAATGACCATGGCCACACCCAACCCGCCTAAAAACTCCATGAGCGGTGAAGACAGGGCTTTGAAGCGAACCGTCCTTAGCTCAAACTTGAACAGTTTACGAGTTTTTTTAAAAAACCGTTCTTTTTCATACCCTTCCATTCCAAATGCCTTTACAATTTTATTTCCGGCAAAAGTCTCATACAAAGTAGATGTAAGGTCACCCATGGCCTCCTGTGTATGGGTAGTAACCTTACGCACTTTTCTTCCCAGCACAACAATAGGAAAGAAAGCAATGGGTAAAACGGCAAGCGAGATCAAGGCCATCTTCCAATCCCGATAGAAGATGACAAATATTAATCCTACGACGGTAAAAAAATCTTTCAATGATCCGGTAACTGCAGACGAAACCATATTTTTTATAATGTTTACATCATTTGTAACCCGCGACATCAGAACTCCTGTCTTTTCTCTTTGAAAAAACGAAATAGGAAGATCCTGAATGCGATCATAAAGGCGGTTTCTAAGGCGCCTGATGATATTCTGCCCCACATAACTCATAAGATATTCTTGGTAATACATGGCAAAACCAAGCACTAAATAAATAGTTATTACTGCCATTGGAATCAGCTTAAGCATCCCTATATCTTTATTAATAAAAATATCGTCAACAACCGGTTTTATTAAAAAAGGAACAGCGGACCTTGCACCAGCCATTACCAGCATGCATATCATCGCCAAAAATAACCTGCGCCATTGATCCTTTATAAGCAATAGCAAACGTCTGTATCTGTCTTTTATGATCGGTTCTGATATTTTTTCCATGATATTTAAACTAAGATATTTAGGAAAGAGGGATTCATGTCATTTACATTTTTATCATGCATCATACAACATTCCAACTGCTATATCGGCAACCCGTTCGGAAGCTCCCGGACCGCCAAGTGCATGCTTTACTTGCAGCAGTTCAAGTCTTAACTTTTCAAGGCCGGGAGCATCACTTAACATATCAAAGACCGTATCTGCTATCCTGGCAGGAGATGCTTGGTCCTGAAGCAATTCGGGAACAATCTTTTTGCCGGAAATGAGATTGACGAGACCGATATGTTTGACCTGTATCATTACCCTTCCAAACCAGTAGCTTATGGGAGAAACTTTGTAAATAATTACCATCGGTGTTCCATAAATTGCGGATTCAAGAGTAACTGTGCCGGATGCGGCAACGACAACTTTGCTTCTTTCAAAGATTTTTCTTACGTGGGCAGATACAATCTCAAGATCGGCATCCCCCTTGTGTTTGTTAACGATTTCTTCCACGGTTTTTCTTTTCACATCAGGTGCTAGTGAAACAATGAATTTTACATTCTTAATCCTTTTAAGTAAAATTTGGGCAGCACCAAGCATTATGGGAAGGTGCCGTGCAATTTCACGATCACGTGATCCTGGTAGAAGGCCTATGACGGGAATATCATTTCCGGGCTTTTCAAAAACCTCTTTTCTATAATCAAGGTTTGTATCGAGTAATGGATGCCCCACAAATGTTACCGGAATTTCATGTTTTCTGTAGAAGTTTTCTTCAAAAGGCAGGATAACCGCCACATGATCCACAAGCTTCCCGATTTTTTTAACACGGCCTGACCTCCATGCCCAAATCTGGGGACTGATATAAAATAACACCGGTATTTCAAGCTTTTTAGCAAAGGCTGCTACATTAAGGTTAAAATCGGGAAAATCGATCAGTATCAGAAGATCGGGATGCAGTCTTTTAAGGGTCTTTTTGGCAACAGCTATCCCTTTAAGAAGGCTTGGTATCTTGGAAAAGGCTTCGGTTATCCCCACAACCGAAAGCTCTGAAGCATCAACTAAAACTCTGACCCCTGCAGCTTTAAGGGCCTGCCCGCCAATGCCGCAGAAAAACAACGCCTTGTTTCTTTCACGCATGGCGGTTACAAGCTTTGACCCGTGCAGGTCGCCTGAAACTTCACCTGCAATGATCATAACACATTTTTGTTCTGAAAACGGTTCCATAGGACTGCTAACTCAAAAAACGGCTATTGGTATCGCGGATCTGCTTCATAATACTCAAAGCGATCTTTAAGGCATCACGTCCCATCTGCCCTGTGACCTCCGGAGCTTCACGTCTTATTACCGCTTTTACAAACGATTTTAATTCATCTTCCAGCGCATCACCCTTTGCAAAACTTAGCTGTTTGATATCCATGCCGGGTATAAGGCCACCTTCATTGTTATCGTTCTGCTGAATAACGGTAATCTTCCTTTCATTTTTGGTCGATATTCGACTGGCGGTAACATTGGCGATACACCCGCTTTTAAACTCAAGACGTGCATTGGCAATATCAACATGTCCGGAAATTACAGGAATACCGGCTGCATGAATATTGACGATTTCAGACCTGACAAAGTTAAGTATAATATCAATATCATGAATCATGAGATCGAGTACAACACTCACATCAGCACACCGATCCTTATAAATACTCAATCGATGGGACTCAATGAACATCGGCTTTTTAATAATATCCTGCAGGGCCACAACCGCCGGATTAAATCGTTCAAGATGCCCAACCTGGATAATAAGATTTTTCGACTTTGATAAACTAATGAGTTCGTCAGCCTCTTCAGTGGTCTCTGCCACCGGCTTTTCTATCAGCACATCGATATTATTTTTCAAAAAACCCTTGGCAATAGAAAAATGAGCCGGTGTAGGGACAACGATACTGACAGCATCGACTTTTCCAAAAAGGTATTGATGGTGTGAATATGCCTTTGTATTAAACCTTCCGGCGATATCCTCAGCTTGGGATTTGTCGATATCGGCAACACCGACAAATTCAACGTCATCCATTCGGGCATACTTTTCAGCATGAAATCTCCCGAGATAACCAACCCCCACAACACCCACACGCAATTTCTTCATAACCTTTACTTTTCCATAGCAACTACGGCAATACCACACTCGTCCGCCATGTGGATCATCTCTTCCCGGTCAAAAACAATCGCTTTTCCGGCTTCAACAACGAGCACCCCTGCTTCTGCTTCATACATGGTCTTAATTGTTTGCATACCAATCGCAGGGATATCGAATCGTATGTCCTGGTCAGGCTTGCAAACTTTGACAACCACAGCAGTTCCTTTGCCAAGCTTTCCGCCCCGCATTATGGTAGCATCGGTTCCATCAATAGCCTCTACTGCCAGAACAGACCCGCCTCCGACCACCACACACTGACCGATATCAAGACGCCCGATCTCCTTTGCCACTCTCCAACCGACCATGATATCATTCTTCTCGGACCGGGTCGGCTTCCGTTTTGTCCAGCATCCTTTCTGCGCCAGGAGATCCGGCAGCAAAAATGTTGATGACTTTATTTCAATACCTTCTTTTTCGAGAAGTGCTACAAAACTCCTTAGCAACCCGTCATCATGGGTATGACCCATACCGGCAATAAGGGAAATAGCTTTGATGTCAGGCCTTACATCCGAAAACATCCTGGTCTTTGTTATGGTGCCCATCATAACAGCCTGACTGACAGCGTTCTTTTTAAAAAACTTTATAATACGCTTTATCTGCCCGAGATGGATCCATTCAATAGTATCAACATGCTCTTTCAGGACAGGATCCGTCTCATTATTATAAGCAACTGCATAAATGACAAATCCCTTGGATTTTGCCTTTTTTGAAAAAATGATGGGGAACTGTCCCCCCCCTGCAATAAGTCCTATCCGCATAACATTCATTTGTCATGGGTCATCTTGTAATCCCGCGTCGGGAAGATTTTATAAAATCGATCAGATTGACCACCTCGGGAGCCTGTTCCACCTCCGCTTTGACTCTTTCTATTGCCTCATTTAGGGTAATCCCGATGCGGAAAATAATCCTGTAAGCTTTTTTTAATAAAGATAATGTCTCTTGTGAAAACCCATGGCGTTTCAACCCAACACTGTTCAATCCATGCAGTTTTGCCCTGTCACCAGCTGCAATAACATAGGGTGGGATATCTTTTACCACCGCTGATTTTCCGCCCACGTATGCATAATCGCCGATCCGGACAAACTGGTGTATTGCCACCAGTCCGCCAATGGTGGCATTATCACCTACAATGATATGTCCGGCAAGTGTTGCGTTGTTTGCAAAAATAACTTTTTTTCCGGTGATACAATCATGGGCAATATGGGTATAGGCCATTAAAAAGTTCTCTTCACCGATTTCAGTGATGCCTCCGCCGAATCCTGTTCCTCTGTGAATTGTGACAAATTCGCGTATAATAGTTCCGGATCCAATCTTAACATCGGTCTTTTCACCCTTAAATTTCAACGACTGGGGAACAGCCCCTATGGCGGCATACTGAAATATATGACAATCCTGGCCAATGTTAACATAAGGTTCAATAATGACATGTGGACCGATAACGGTTCCGGCTCCGATAGACACATTTTGCCCGATAATGGAATATGGCCCGACCTCCACGTTAGAACCCAGCTCGGCCTTTGAATCTATAATCGCTGTTGCATGTATCATTGCTTTTCTCCAAAAGAAGCCATCAGTTCAGCTTCAGCCACACGTTTTCCATCAACAAGGGCAACACCGGACATCTTGAACACCTTTGCGCGCTTTTTTAAAAATCTCATCTCAAATATAATCTGATCGCCGGGAACAACAGGTTGCCGGAATTTGACCTTATCCATCGACATAAAATATATCAACGAATCTTGCTGTCCCCCAGGCAGGGATTTAGCAGCCAGCACAGCTCCGGCCTGGCCCATGGCTTCGATGATAAGTACTCCTGGCATAATCGGATTCCCAGGGAAATGACCCTGGAAAAAAGGTTCGTTGATGGTTACGTTTTTAAGAGCAACCACCTTCTCGCCTGGGACAAGTTCAAGTATTCGATCAATCATGATGAATGGATACCGGTGAGGTAATAAGTTCATAATTTTTTGAATATCAAAAGTTTTTTCCATTTTCCCTCTCCGACCTCTCAATTTTCTTTAATCTTTTTTCGATTTCCTCCAGCTTCTTTTTAAGCTCCGGAAGCCTGGGTAGAATCTTTTGTACTCTTAGCCACAGTCGATGAGGTATTGCAGGTGATCCTGACACTGTTTCACCGCTGGGCACCGACTTTGCAACTCCGGACTGGCCGACGACGGTCACATCATCCCCCAGAATCAGATGGTCCGCAATTGCTGCCTGTCCTGCCAGTATGGCGTTTTTCCCGATGCTAACACTCCCTCCAATTGCAACCTGGGCCACAAGAACACTATTTTCACCCACGATCACATTGTGTGCAATGTGAACAAGGTTATCTGTTTTAACTCCGCTTTTTATCCATGTTTTACCAAAAGTGGCTCTGTCAATTGTATTCCCGGCACCAATTTCCACATCGTCATCTATTTGGACAATACCGGTATGGGGAATCTTGTAATACTTTTTTCCGTCAGGAGCAAAACCGAAGCCATCACTCCCGATAACTGTCCCGGCATGTATTATCACCCGGTTCCCTATTTTGCAGCGCTCAAGAATTGTCACATTGGGGTAAATCATAACATCGTTTCCGATGACAACATTGTCGCCGATAACCACGTTGGGATGAAGTACCACACAATGACCAACAGTGACGTTATTCCCAATCACGACAAAAGGAGCTATCGACGCTTCCCGGTCGCATAAAAAGTTTTTGCCGATATATGAGAATGAACTTATACCCGGTTCCGGTTTTAAAGGGGAATAAAAAAGGTTCGAAACCATGGCAAAAGCAAGCTGGGGATTATCCACCCGTAGAATGTTTTTTGTAGAAGCTTGAAAATCCCGTGGAACAATAACCGCCCCGGCACCTGTCTCATCAATCTTTTTTAAAAATTTTGCGCCACCGGCAAATGTTATTTCATCACCTTTAGCATCATCAAAAGGTGCAACTCCACAAATATTTTTATTCTTATCCCCTTTTATCTCGCCTTTAACAACTTCGGCTATCCTGGTCAGTAATAGTTCCATTTTAAATTATACCAAGCGACTTTGTTTATTTTATTTTTGCTTTGTACTTTTATCCTTTTCAGCTTTACCGGCAAAACTGGTATTGTATTTCTGGATTACCCGGTCGGTTATATCGATTGTGTTTGGGAAATACATCACTCCGGCTTCTCGTTTTTCAAGGATAATAAGAAAACCTTCCTTTTTACCCATTTCAGTAATAATCTGTAGAACCTCTCTTTGAATTTGGCCTACAAGTTTTTTTTCATGATCCTTGAACTCAGCTACATGTTTTTTCTGTAACGATTTAAAGTCATTGATATTTATTCTTATTTCACGTTCTTTCTCTTCCCGCATTTCCTTGCTCATCACAAGAGATTCACGTTCAAGCTTCTTTTTTATTGCTTCGATTGCCTCTCCCTTTTTCTTGAGATCAGCTTCTATCTTTTTCCCCCGTTTATTGACTTCAGCCATCGCCTTTTTTCCGGTACTTGACGTCTCAAGAATTCTCTGAAAATTTACAATACCTATTTTGGCAACATCTGCCCCATAAGAAGAGGCAGCAGCGAGCAAACAAAAACAAATAACTATTGCCATAAAAGTCCCTTTACAAGTTCGCATTTTATCCTCCTTCAGAAATAGTCTGTTCATTTGTCATTGATCATTGGTCATTCACAAGCTAAAAGCCTGTGCTACATTTACAACTCAACTGCTCAACCACTCAATTATCTAAACATTCATAGTTATCAAAAAGCCCCGCCCATTCCAAATTCCCACTGTCCCCCTGATCCCTCGCTATCAATTATGTACCCCCTCTCAAGACGGATAGGGCCCATGGGAGAATACCATCTGAAACCGAATCCCGCGGTTTTTCTTAGATCGCCAAGGTCTATGCTCTCATGATCATTATAAACATTTCCCGTATCATAAAAGAGAAGACCAACAAGCCCTTCCTTTTTGAGCAGGGGAAACATAATTTCTACATTAAATTGCACATATTTGTCTCCCCCTATTTCATCCCCGTTTTCATCTAAAACGTACACCTCTCTCCAGTCATAGCCGCGCAATGAGTTTAGACCTCCCAGGTAAAATCGTTCATAATCAGGAAGATCTCCGCCAGAATTCTCATGGACATAACCGGTTTCGCCGTGGAGAAAAGTAACGATATCCCAGAACACAGGTACGTACCACCCGGTTTCCGCCAGATATTTTGTAAAGGCGATATCTCCACCAAAGCCGGCATATTCCACCGTTATACTGTGCCTGGATCCTTTTGTGGGATTATAAAGCTTGTTCCTCGAGTCGTAAATCAACCCGGTGGTTATGCTGCTTATTGTATTCTTGCCCTCCAGCTCTTTTATCGATTCCGAAGCTGACTCTGAAATATTATCTATATCTGCAACTTCATAATTATAACCAACAGATGCACGCACAAAATCAAAAACAGGGTAGCTGAACTTTACACCCCCTCCCTGACTGTGCTTGTCGTAATCATCATAATCGGTATCCCAGTCATACAGATCAAATCTTGCTGACAAAGGAATATCAAACAGCCATGGTTCAGTAAAATTCAGTCTATACAGGGTTGTCGTCCCTCCTAATTCGGCATCAAGTTTAAGGATCTGGCCACGCCCCAAAAAGTTCCTCTGGGTAATGGAAGCCATGCCAAAAACATTTTCCACGCTGCTGTAACCAGCACCAAAGGAAAAAGTGCCGGTGGGCTTTTCAGTAACATCGATTTTTAAAATCATTTTGTCGTCGGCACTCCCCTTGACAGTGTCAACCTTTATGTCCTCGAAATAATCGAGCCTGTAAAGGTTGCGTACGCTCCTTTTTAGCCCCTTACCGCTGAAAAGTTCCTGTTCATACACCTTAAGTTCACGCCGGATAACCTTGTCCCTGGTCTTTGTGTTCCCGCCGATATTAATGTTTTCAAAATAGACCTGTTTGCGTTTTGTGACAACGTAGGCAATATTAACCATCAATTCATCGATTTTTTTGTCAATCCTGGGAGATATTTCGGCATAGGCATAACCCTCATCCGAGTATAGATCCGTAAGGGCCAGTACATCGTTACGCACGACTTCACGATTATAATAGGTTTCTTTCGTAATTTTTAGTTTTTTCTTTAATTCCTCCTCGGATAAAACAAGGTCACCGGTTATATCCACCTCCCCGACCTTGAACCGTGGCCCTTCATCAATTTTTATTGTAATATCTATCCAGTCTCCCTGATATTCAATTTGCGGTTCCCCTACCCTGGCCTGGATATAACCGTTGTTGTAATAAAAAGCTGAAAGTTTGGCGATATCCTGCTCGAGATCCTCCCTGTTCAGGTCTCCGGATGAGGTCATCCACGAAAAAAAACCCTTTTCAGACACCGTTAGCATTTTTTTCAGTTTCTTTTCGGCATAAGCGTTGTTCCCTTCAAATATGATATGCCTTATCAGGACTTTTCCACCCTCTTGGATAACGAATTCTAGATCAGCCTGATTATTTTCCAGCTGTTGAATATTGTAAGTAACTTTTACATTATGATAGCTCTTTTCTTTATAAAGCTCTTCTATCAGTTTAATGTTACCGCGAACCTTAAATGTATTCAGTATTGAACCTGTCCGAATACTTAAGTTTTCTTTGATCTCGTCGTCCTTGTAGACCTTATTTCCTTTGAAACGAATAATCCGGATAGTCGGTTTTTCCTTTATCTTAAATATTATTACCTTGCCCTGGGGGCTTTCTTCGGCCTCAATCCGGATATCCTCAAAATATCCCATTGAATGTACAGCTTTAAGATCTTGGGAAAGGCTTTTGGCAAGATATACGTCGCCGGGCTTTGTTTTTATAATCTTTTTGATAGCGTCTCCCTCTATACGCTTATTACCGGTAATAAGCACTTTGGCAACCTTTTCCCGCTTAAAAAGTTTCATGCTTATATCCCGGACGAGCTGCTTCACGATTCCGAGCACATTTTCTATGCCCCGGCCTTCTTTAACAAAAACACCGACAGAACCTTCTCCAGAAGATTTTATCATCTTTGCATCCAGGCTGAATTGTTGCCCGATACAGGTCAAGCTGCCCCAGATAACATAGTCGGCATCGCTTTTAACACCAAAATTCCGGATTCCTTCGACGGTTTCAGCAACTTTCTCCCATGCAAGATCAGAAATAATTTCCGGTTCCAGTATAATAGCACCGTCCTGTTTGAGGTCTCTTTTGATCATATCCGAAATCTC
The DNA here is from genome assembly GCA_019313505.1 of Deltaproteobacteria bacterium. Taxonomy (GTDB): domain Bacteria; phylum Desulfobacterota; class Desulfobacteria; order Desulfobacterales; family UBA11574; genus S5133MH16. Next base: position 2,117 of record JAFDBA010000062.1, on the reverse strand, counting down.
GGTTTGCATATATGAAAGATCTTTAACAGCATGTATTTTAAATGGTAATACCACCACTCGTACTGTTTCTAAAGAACGTGCCGTATTCGGGAAAAAGCACAGTATTGCGATAATAATCAAGCATAAGCGTCTTAACATAGAACTCCTAATTACCCTGATCCTTAGATCCATAATCCCCAAATTTTACCAGCTGTCCGTCGATGATCGTCATGCTGCGTGACATATAGGACGCAAGTTCCACGTTGTGTGTCACCACTACTAGAGTCATACAAAACTCTTTGTTTAACTCCATAAGCAGGCTATGGACGCGCTCGCTGCTTTCCTTGTCAAGATTACCCGAGGGTTCATCGGCCAAAAGAATAACCGGATTGAGAACAAGAGCTCTGGCAAGCGCAACCCGTTGCTGTTCGCCCCCTGAAAGCTTTCCGACTCTGAAATTTAACCTGTCTTTAAGTCCTACCCTGACAAGAATCGCCTCTGCAGCATCCCTGGCTTTTTGTTTTCCCAGCCCTTTAATCAGTGCCGGCATCATGGCATTTTCAAGAGCGGAAAACTCTGGAAGCAGATAATGAAACTGAAATATAAAACCAATAGACCCGTTCCGAAATTGTGCCAGCCTTGTATTATCAAAAAGAAAGATATCTTCACCCTGGAAAAGATATGTCCCGCTATCGGGCCGGTCGAGCGCTCCCAGCAGGTAGAGCAGCGTAGACTTGCCGATACCCGACGCTCCGACTATTGCCAGGGTTTCTCCGGCGTTCAAATCAAGGTTGACCCGTTTTAAGATATCAATACAACTACCGCGGTTGTTGAAACTCTTACATAGGCCTTGAACCGACAAGAAACGGCCTTGATCAGACTTCTTGCAGTTGTTCCCGGAGTCAACCATAATGGATCGCCTCAACGGGATTGAGTTTGGACGCCTGACGCGCCGGATAGAGTGTGGCTATAAAACAGATCACCATTGAAGCGGCAGCTATTATAAAAACATCCAGAGCCTCAAGTCGTACCGGAAGGGTTGAGATATAGTATACATCTCCCGGAAGTTCGATAAACTTATATTTTTCCAGCAACTTACACACTATAAATCCAAGACATACACCCAGGGACGTACCTACGAAACCGATAATCATTCCCTTGAAGATAAATATTTTCCTGATACTGCTATCCATGGCTCCCATGGCCTTTAATATGGCAATATCTTTGGTCTTTCCCATCACCATCATAATCAGTGTACTTGCGATGTTGAAAGCTGCAACAAGAACGATAAGTGCCAAAATAATAAACATAACAGTCTTTTCCAGCTTGAGAGCGGAAAACAGATTTTGATTCATCTGCATCCAGTCCCTGGCCCAATAAGGAAATCCAACGGCAGCAACTATCTTATCTGCGATATGCCTTGCATTATAGATATCATGTACCCTGACTTCGATGCCTGTAACAGAATCTTCCATACGTAATATTTTTTGGGCGTCACTTAAATGGATGTAAGCCAGGGATCCATCATATTCATACATGCCCGACTCGAACATACCCGCCACTTGAAAACGCTTCATGGCGGGCAGGTATCCCATAGGAGAAATTATTCCCCGGGATGATATCAGGTAGACCGCATCACCCATGCCCAGACCCAGATTCCTGGCAAGCTCATTGCCAAGAATAATACCCGGCACAGAACCGGTATTGTCATTTTCCTGATGCATCTTTTCTATATTCAGCAAAGGTGGACCTTCTAGAACCTTTATTACCCTGCCGGCCGATTCCGGATCTATTCCTCTTAAAACAGCCCCGGATACTCCTGACGATGAACGGAGCATGATCTGGGTGTAAATAAAAGGTGTGGCAGCCTCAACCCCAACCGTATTAACAACCTGACCCAATATTCTGTGATAATCGGAAAAGGAACTACCGTGTCGCATTATCACTACGTGCGATTCAACCCCTAATATACGGTTCTTAAGATCGGACTCAAATCCGGCCATTACAGCTATTACCACGATCAATGCCATTACCCCCACGGTTACCCCGGCAATGGAAAGCATGGTAATTAACGAAATGAAGGTCTCTCTCTGTTTGGCCTTTAGATAGCGACCGCCTATAAAATATTCAAAAGACAT
>JAFDBA010000061.1 GCA_019313505.1 Deltaproteobacteria bacterium | reverse complement strand
TAAAGGTAACTATTCAGCCACAGATATACGCTGATCATCACTGATATAATTTTGTAACCGTTCAAAGGTTTAGAGGTTAATCGCTTTGCGATTTTCTTCATTTTTTTGCTTTTGCAAAGGGGGACGTTGAATTTAGGCGTTTCTTTTGGTGAAAGGCTCGGTATCAAATCTTGATCAACACATTAATACGGATTAGGGGATGTAGCTCAGTTTATAAGTTTATATCGTCAGGAAGGAAACCCACGGGAACAGCCATTGAAAAACATCTTTGATTCTGGTGAATTACAGGAAGATTCAGTATGTGCAATTTTTGCACATACTGCCAGAGATGGCAAAAAATATCAGACAAAATTTTATTCATTGGAAGCAATCATTGCCGTCGGTTACCGGGTAAATTCGGAGCGTGGCACACAATTCAGGCAATGGGCAATTACAATTCTCCAGAAATATATACATAAAGGTTTTGCCATCGACAGCTACCGATTTAAATACGGTTCACGATTCAGCACCCGGTTTTTTGATGATTTGCTTGAAGAAATCAGGGATATACATTCAAGCGAAAGAAATGAAGGACTTTATCAGAACAATCAGAGTATTGCTGTAAGCCTCATTATAGTCGATTTACAAAAAGCAAACGTAAAATTTTTATCATTATTTCAATTGGGACAACCAGGATCATCGTGGGTTGATTATCGAAGAGTGTTTAGATTGACGATTTCCCAGACTTCCTTTACTAATGTGCACTAACTTTTCCTAAGTGTTTCTAAGTTTCAACCCAGGGTCTTTTAGCCATGAATTTTGCAACTGTCTTGGGTAACCAATTCTCAAGTTCTTTTTCCAGGTAAAACGTTGGAAAAAGAAGGTCATCATACGGTGCAATCACCCCTTTTTCCGCAGCATATTTTGATAGGGGCGTGTCAGGATAAATTCGTATACCCACGGTAACCTTTAAAGAATCAGGTTTCATTGCATCGACAAAATCAAGGCTTTGCTGAACGGTCTCCCTGGTTTCCCCTGGCCCACCCAGCAATAAGAATCCCATTTGCCGGATGTCGTTTTTCGCCAACAGGTACGAAGCCTCTCTTATTTCATCAGGTGTAAATTTTTTGTTCATGATATTTAAAATATTTTCACTTCCGCTTTCAAAGCCAAGGCTAACGTTTTTGCAACCCGCCCGTGCCATTAAAGAAACCAATTTTTCATCAACATTTTTGGGATAGAGAATACAATCCCACTTAATATCTAACTTTAAGGATATCAATTGATCACAAAGTGCCTCGGCATAGGAAGAAGGCAAATTAAAGGTATTGTCTACAAAAAAGAACTGTGAACATCCGGCATCCACCCAGCGGGCAATCCATTTTGCCACAAGTTCCGGGGAACGCTTTCGGATCAAAATACCTTCAATGGCCGGGGTTGAACAGTAACTACATTTCATCGGGCACCCCCGCCTTGTCTGAACAGGAATTGGAATCTGACGGTTTTTTAGAACTGAGACCGGCCATACGTCCGGTTCAGGTAAAAGTATGTTATCTAAATCTTTTATAAACGTTCTTTTACCCTGTCGTCCTTTGTTAAACAAATAAAGACCAGGAACATTTGAAAGATCAGATCCTTTACGCAGTTTTTCCAATAAAATGGGAAAGGCCTGTTCTCCTTCTCCTTGAATTCCCATTTCAGCCCCAAGATATATCAGAGTCTTTTGAGGGAATATACTGTAACCTGCACCACCCAACACAATCGGAGCGGAAGAAAATTTTTTACAGGCCGCTATAACGTTTTTTACATAAGCCAATAAAAACCTTGTTTGTTCTCTGATTTGGTCATCGATGTTCCTCACCGAAATACCAATAACCTCCGGTTTAAACCCCTTGATGGCTTCTTTGATTACTTGATGATAATTATCTTGAACCAAAAGATCTGTCATAATAACATCATGCCCGGATCTTCTGGCAGCCTCGGCAACACAACCAAGGCCAATGGCTATCGGAGGAATATTTAAATGTTCCGTATTGGCGGAAATCAAAAGAACTTTCATTCTTACCTCTTTATCAGGCTGTTGAAAAACCGTGTCTCGGGCTGCTAAGAATGTTTATCGGATATTGGCTATTCATGTCGCAGAGCTTCTATGGGATCCAGCCGGGCGGCGTTACGGGCCGGAAAATAACCGAAGAACACCCCGATGGCCACGGAAAAAAGGAAGGCCACTACTATAATGCCCGGCTTCAAGACAAGGGGTACCAGCAGGAGCCTGGCAAGCCCTGCTGAGACGACCAGCGCCAGAATTACACCGATACCGCCGCCCATGGACGACAGCACCACCGCCTCCACCAGAAATTGTAAGAGTACCTCCCGGGCCAGAGCCCCGATGGCGAGACGAGTGCCGATCTCACGGGTTCGTTCGATCACGGAGACCAGCATGATATTCATGATTCCAATACCTCCCACCAGCAGGCTTACCGCTGCGATCGCTCCTAATAAAGAGGTGAGCACCCTGGTAGTCCCGGACAGCACCTCTGTGATTTCCCGCATATCCCGGATGTAAAAATCATCATTTTCTCCTACCCGGATATGACGCCGCTCCCGCATCAGCCGTGCAATATCTTCCTTGACGCCATCGATTGAGAAGCCGTCCAGCACTGAAATGTAAACTCGGCTGACATCCGTGTTGCCGGCAATACGCCTCTGGAAGGTTCGAATGGGAACGAGAATGAAATCGTCCCGATCTGTGCCAAAAGGGGATTCACCCTTTGAGCTGAGTACTCCAATCACTTTAAATGCCAATTTTTTTAACCGAATAGTGGCGCCATAGGGCTCTTCGCCGCCGAAAAGTTCCCTGGCCACTGTGGTTCCAAGGATACAGACCGCTTTACCGGCTCGAAGTTCCCCCACCGTAAATACCCGCCCCTCGGCAACAGGCCAGTCACGTGCGGCCATGAAATCGTTGGTGCTTCCAGTGGTCGTAGTCAACCAGTTACGGTTGCCGGAGATGGCCTGGGTGGCGCGCCCGGCTAAGGGAGCCACCGCCTCCACCCTTGAAATCTCCTTTGAAATGGCTTCGACATCTGATAATTTAAAGGGGGGCGCTGTCACTCTGACTCCACCGGGGCCATGAAAGCCCTGACCGGCCCGAAGCTGCAGAAGATTGCTTCCAAGGCTTGCGATCTGGGACTTTACCTTTTCGGTGGCACCGTTACCAAGGGTTACCAAGGTAATTACCGCCGCCACGCCGATAATTATCCCAAGTGAGGTCAAAAACGACCGCATGAGGTTGCGCCGGATTTCCCGCAGAGCCAGCACAAAGGCATTTAAAATCATGATTCTGTTCCCTTAGTCCTATGAGCGACGATCAGGCCGTCCACAAAATGAATTTGACGTTTTGCATAGGCGGCCATGTCCAGCTCGTGGGTGACCAGCACGATAGTCAGACCGCGTTCCCGGTTGAGCCCGGAAAGGAGATCCATTATTTCGAGACTCCGTTCGCTATCCAGGTTACCGGTGGGCTCGTCGGCCAGAAGCACTTCGGGCTCAGTCACAATGGCACGGGCAATGGCCACACGCTGCTGTTGACCGCCGGAGAGTTCTGCCGGAGTGTGTTTTTCCCAGCCGCCAAGACCAACAGAGGCGAGGGTATCCCGGGCCTTTTTGCGTCTCTTGGCCGCTGTGATACCACGGTAGATCAGGGGAAGCTCCACATTTTCCAGGGCAGTTGTCCTGTTGAGCAGGTTATAGCCCTGAAACACAAAGCCCAGGTAATAGCGGCGCAGAAGTGCACGCTGGTTGCGGCTCAGTTCCCCTACGACAACACCCTGAAAGAGATAGGAGCCCGAAGTCGGAGTATCGAGACAGCCAAGGATATGCAAACAGGTGGATTTTCCCGATCCACTTGCTCCCATGATGGCGACGAAGTCCCCTTTTGCAACGGTCAGGTCGATACCTCTTAAGGCTTGCATGGAAGCATGACCGCTGCCATAGACCCTGGTTACGCCCCTCATCTCAATAAGGGAATTGTCATTAACATCAAAACTATTCATTTTTCGCCCGCACCACATCTATGAGAAGTTCTAAGCCCGGGGTGATATCTCCGGCCAACACTTCTGTCATCCGTCCGTCCGTTGCCCCTGTGGTCACCGAAAGCGAAACCGGTTTGCCTCCGCGCAGAATCCAGACAAGGCGCTGCTTTCCTTTTAAAAGATATTTATCTTTTTTGTCAGCGGATGACTTTCTTGGGCGATGGGGCAGGAGAGCACCGAGGAGGCCACGATTCTTTTTTTTAGCCTCCTCATGTTTGCCTGGTGGCATAAAGCGCAGTGCAGCATTGGGGATAAGTAGGGCGTCTTCTATGTGTTTTACCACAATTTCCGCCGTAGCGGTCATCCCCGGCAAAAGGGCAAGATCCTGGTTGTCAACAGTTAGTACCGTTTCATAGGTGACCACCCCATCGACCGTTCTGGGTGAAAAACGAACTTCAGTGACTTGTGCAGAGAAATTGCGGTTCGGATAGGCATCAACCGTAAAAACGGCCGTTTGACCCCCCTTCACCTGCCCCACATCGGCTTCGTCAACGTCCACATGCAGCTCCATCATGGTCAGATCTTCGGCAATGGTGAAAAGAACCGGGGTTTGCAAAGAGGCGGCCACCGTCTGTCCTGGCTCCACCCGTCGTAACAGGACGATACCGTCGATGGGGGAGCGGATGGTGGCCTTGGAAAGATTGGTCTCGTTGAAAGTAAGTTCGGCCTCGGCCTTAGATACATCCGCCAGTGCACTTAACTCATCGGCCTGCGCCCTAGCAAGGGCCGCTTCGGCCCCATCCATCTCGACCTGGGAGGGTACCTTGCCGCCGCTCGATTTTCGGGCTTTTTGAAATTGCGCAAGTTTTAAGTTGGTTTGTCTGACGTCGGCTCTGGCCCTTAATACCTTGGCACGGGCCGATTTAAGGGCGGCCTTTGCCTGGAGAACTTGCGCCGTAAGCTTCGATGTGTCCAGCCGGGCCAGCACCTGTCCCGCCTTCACACCCTGGTTGTAGTCGGCTTCCACCGTCTTGATCGTTCCGGATACCTCGACGCCCACATCAACCTCATTGGTTGGCTCAAGGTTGCCGGTAGCAGTTACGGTGATGGTTAAGTTTCCTCTTTCGGCTTTCTGGATTTTGTATCGCTGTGTGCTGCCGGTGTTTTTATAAGAAAACGCGATGACGGCAAAGATTGTCGCCAGCAGTACAATAATGATGCCGGCCCAGAACTTAAGGCGTCTACTCCCCTTCGAAGAGCGGTCAACACCTAATATTCTCCCTATATCGTTGTTTCCTTTATGGTTGATATTGGTCACTTTTTTAACCTATTTCGTATCCGTTCACAGGTTCTGGGTTCAACGTTCAGGGTTAAATGCGCCATCATATGCTTAAAAGATGAATGATTTCATTCGCTGTCTTTTCTTAAGGCTCACTAACTTGCTCAAACAGCCAGACATGTTATATTTTATCACCAGTTGGATCTATAATTTATTGAGAAGTTACGGAGTTTTGTACCACAAAATGAATTAAAATGCATTATGAAATATGAAATCGGAGTCCAATTCCAGGAACATTTCATGCAAAAGACAAACTGGTATGTAATAACAGGAGCCCCATGCACCGGCAAAACTGCAGTAATGCAAACTTGAACAGCTTGGCTACCAGGTAGTTCACGAAATCGCACGCGTATATATCGATAAATAATTAAAGAAAGGAACAAGTGTCGCCCGGATAAAAGCTGATGTATTATCATTCCTGTGCTGATCGTGTCGATTTTATTTTAAAGCATCTATAAAAAGATGATTTTCCTCGAAAGCTCTTAAAACTTCGAAAAGCACGTAAAAAAAGCCTCCCGGGTAATTTCTTTGGCTTATTCTCTGTCTCCAGAGGATATATTGTAAGTGTGTTCCGGTTCAAGAATTACTTGAGTTTCAGAAACGCGTAGCATCAGGGTTGGAACCAGCGCAAGCAAAAAAACCATCCCTGCAATAAGGAAACAGTCGTCAAAAGACGCAACCATGGCCTCCTTCTTCACAAGAAGATGTAAAATGGCAAGGGCTTTATGATAAGCCAAATTCTCCACATTCCCCAGTTTTAAAAAGAGCTCTTGAAAATAGTTAAGAAAATTTTTTGTAGCAAAAGAATTGAGATTTTGAGCCTGAGCAAATATCGAATGGTGAAAAACCTCACGGCGGTCAAGTAGAACCCCGACAATCGTCACTCCGAACGCACCGCCTATTTGTCGAGAGACATTCATCAGGCCCGAACCGACGGCTGTTTTTTCCGAAGGCAAGCATTTAAGCGCCAGATTCATAAGGGGTGGGAAAATAAACCCGATGCCCAAGCCTCGAACGATCAACATCAGATAGGCCGTAGTCTGTGAAGTCCTTAAATCGACGAAAGACAGCCAGTACAGGGAAATGGCTGAAAACAACACACCCAAAGTAATCGGAATGCGTCCATCCATTCGGTCTGCCATACGTCCTGCCAGCGGCAAAACGACAGCAACAACCAACGCCATGGGTAACATAAGAAGCCCGGCCTGGAGGGCTGTATAGTCCAACATACTTTCAAAATAAAGCGGGATAAGGAAAGTGGAACCATACAGGCCAAAACCCTGGATGATAAACACAAGTGTTGCCATAGTATGTGCAAAGGTCTTATATACGCTAAGATCAATAAATGGCTCTTTTGCGACACGTTCTGCCCATAAAAAGGTCACCAACCCAAAAGCGGCAACGGTAAAAAGTGTAAGAATATAAAAAGAACTCCACCCCTCTCTCTGGCCCTGGCTAAGGGCCGTGAGCAAACTCACCAGGAAAACCGACATGGTTAAAAACCCAATGATATCAAAATGTATTTCTTTTTTGTGCTTATCCGGCTGCAAAATAATTACAGCCAGCAAAATTCCAACAATGCCTATGGGTACATTGATATAGAAAATAAGATGCCAAGAAAAATGGTCCGTCATGTAACCACCAAGGGTAGGACCGATGGCGGGACCAAAGGTGGCGCCTATACCGTAAATCCCCATGGCCAGTCCCCGTTCTTCCGGGGGAAATGCTTCAAAAATAATCACCATGGCAATGGGCATCAGAGCCCCGGCTCCGATTCCCTGAAAGATTCGGAAGACAATAAGGGCGTCCTCGTTCCAGGCTGTACCACAAAGCACTGATGCTGCCGTAAAAATTGACAGGCTTGCTATAAAAAGGGCTTTATTGCCTATTCTGGCACTGAGCCAGCCGACAGACGGCATCAGGATGGCCATGGCAATCATGTATGCGGTGATAATCCACTGGATCTTATCGATATTCACTCCAAAAGCGGCCATGATTTTGGGCAAAGCAACATTGACAACAGTGGTGTCGAGCACAACCATAAAAGCCCCGCTCATCACCGCAATAACCACCAGCCATTTATAAAACGGTTTTTGATCTGCTCCTGTCATGATAGTATTTTAATTTTACTTTTTATTGCGAATGTCGATACCAACCACTACCATCATGCCTGGCCGAAGCTGTTTAGCAGGATCGACAACCTCAATTCTTATTGGGATTCTTTGCGTTACCTTGGTAAAGTTTCCGGCAGAACGGTTTTCCGGGATCAAAGCAAATTCAGATGCGGCTGCAGCTCCGATGTTGACAACTTTGCCGGTAAATTTTGTATTTGGATATGCATCAACTTTTAGATCAACAGGCTGCCCCGGACAGACATGTTCTACTTTAGTCTCTTCCAGATTTGCTTCCACCCAAATGTTGTTCAAGTCAACAATGACAGCAACAGGTTGACCGGCCTTGATGACTTCACCGATGTTGGCAATTTTTTTGGCGATGACTCCAGCAACGGGACTGTTTATTGTGGTGTGAGCAAGTTTAAGTCGTGCGGCCTCGAGTTCCGCTTTGGCTTCTTCCAGCTTTCCTTTCAATGACGCCACATGTCCTTGTTTTATTTTTACTTCACCGATATTGGCCTTGGCCACCTTAAGTTTGGCCTGATTTTCATTAATTTCTTCTTCGGCCCGAACCAATCTGGCCTGGGCCAATTCATAAGCTGCCAGGGCTTTATCCATTTGGCTTTTTGAAACTGTCCTACTTTTATAAAGCTTGCCGATTCGTGTAAAATCCAATGTTGCCAAGCGCAGATTGGCTTTCGTCTCGTTCAAACGTGCCTGGGACGCAAACAAAACAGCACCGGCCTGCTGAACCTCTTTCTCTGTTTTTTCCCGGACCAGGGTTAAATCCGCTTTAGCCTCCGCAATTGTCGCCACGGTTGCCTGAATTACGCCCGCAGCCACATCAACTTTAGCCTGGTAATCTTCTTCCCGAAGCTGGGCGATGAGTTGCCCCTTTTTAACAGGATCTCCTTCTTGGATCGGAAGCAAACGTATCTTGCCCTGAACCGTCGGACTGACCGAAATAAGATCTCCTTTTATACGGGCATCGTCGGTGCTGGCATGGGTAAAATAATAATGGAGCCAGCGCACACCATAAAAGGAACCGATAACAATTCCAAGAGCAAGAATAATGAAAAGGAATTTTCTGGACAGGTTTCGCGCGCCGCTGGTATCCACCATAGATTCTGATTCAACGCTCTTTTCTGGTGAGACTTTTGTGTTTTTATTATCTGATGCCATACAATTCCTTTTTACGACGCTATCGGGACATCTCCAGGCTGAGCAGTTTTGGCCCCTGTTTCAGGATAAATTTATCATTGATGGTTTCCCATATCCATCCGGAAAAGCCATAGCCTCCCACCGGCTTTGATACAAAAGCTTTTTCCCAGGATTCCGACCGTCCCTGGTTCACTCCAACGGTGCCAAACTTTCCAAAAACCATTTTATCCACCGGATGACAATACGGCTTCCCCACAAGTTCGTTGCCGAAATCGACGGCTTTGTTATCACCATAAACAGAAGCTCTTAATCCATAACGATTGTCCCGGGCCAGACGCAACGCTTCTTCGGCATTTTTAAATGTACTGATAAAGCTCACCGGTCCAAAGGTCTCCTCTCGCATGCCCAGCATGTCCTGGCTGGCGCCCACCACCACCGTGGGATACACCATATGACTGTCAATACGTCCACCGAGGGCGATCCGGGCGCCTTTATCCACGGCATCCTTTAACTGGGCCTTGATATTTGCTATGGCACGCTCACTGGCCACCGGTCCCATTTCCGTATCAGGCTCAGAAGGATCTCCGGTTTTAACTTCACGGCTCAACTCAACAAACCGCTCCACAAATGCATCATGAAGGGATTCATGAACATAAACGCGCTCCGGCGCCGTGCAGGTCTGCCCGGCATAGATGTACTTGGAAAAAACCAGTTCTTTTGCCGCAGCTTCCACATCGGCTCCCGGAAGAACAATAAAGGGATCTTTCCCGGGTCCTTCGAAAATAAATTTCTTGCCGAATTTCTTAACTGAATTTTGGTATAAAAGCGCATGATCATCGGAACCGAAAAGACATATGGCGGGTATGTTTGGATTTGACATGGCGTTTTTGAGAAAGCTTCTTCCATCTGTGTATTCAAAACAAATGGCGTCGCCGAATATCGGTTTAAAAAGGGATTCCGTAAAACGGGAAATCTCGGATCCCCGGGTTGCAAATTTTACCCGCACGCGATTGCCCACAAGGAATATGGAAATAATGGCCGTATTCAGCCAGGCGCTGCCGTTATACGGCAGCAACAGGGCAACCTCCTGGTCCGGGCGGCAAATGGGCTGTCGTTCGGAAAAAACCGTAATCATCTCATCAAAACCTCTTAGGTTGTCTATATTCATATCCACTTCGATACGACATTCCCTGAGGGTAAATCCGGCATCTCGAACTGCGGTTTCGATCAGTTGATCCCTGTTAGTGAATACCACCTTAATTAAGCGGTGAACCAGATCGATTCTTTCTTCAATTCCTTTCATTTACATCCTCCCTTTCGATAGGTTTTACCATGATTCCCTCACAGAAGATGTTAACAATTGTCTCCACCACTTCAGTCTGGTTGACCGACTGGAGGGACTCATCTTTCAGGATCTCGCTAAGCAGAACAAAATAATGGATCATGCCCAGTAAAGAACGAGCGGCAACCTCCGGATTGACCTCCCTGAAGGTTCCCTCGGCAGTTCGTTTTTGTATATACTCGGCAAGAAACTCGAAAAACTTGCGCACGGGTCCGGCTATAAACATTGTTGCCAGTTCGTGGCCTTCCAGGGCGCTGAACAAAAGCAATCGCAAGAAGGTCGTATCTTCACTGTGTCGGCGGAGATAGTTTGATACAATTGCAGCGAAAACCCGTGGTTCATCCTTATTCTTCATAGCAACGAGGGGATAGTAAAGGGGCTCTCCCTCCTGCAGCTTTTCATCGATGATGGCGGCATACAGATCCTTTTTGCTACGGAAATGGTTGTAAATCATAGCTTCGCTGATTCCGGCTCGTTCAGCAATCTTGCGAGTCGTGGAACCGCTGAAACCGTTCCTGGAAAAAACTTGCATGGCCGCCCGAATAATTTCCTGCCGACGCTCATCACCTGTCATGCGCTTTCTTTTGGGTTCCATCACAGCACCTTTATTAAATAAACACTTATGAAAATCTAATTAGCTTGACATTTTTAAGGTCTATTGATAAGAATAACTCCGTTTTTGAAATGACGATTTATTCTGATAATATATTTAAATATAACTGAATTAACAATTAATACACGTTAAATTATTTGTGTTTTGTGGTACGTTTTTATCATTTTAAAATATATAAATTATTTATTAAAAAGTAAATGTTTACTTAATATTTGAAATGCATTTAAAAGTCAATCTTTTTTTGTGTCCAAAATGTTCATCTGAAATGCGCGTAATTGCGGTGACTGAGAATTCTGATTCTAAAAATAATATGATCCATTCAAAAAATATTGAGGGAAAGAAAAAAAAATGACAGGGGTAATGAATCAGCAGATATTAAGTGAATATTTCAAAAAATGTTTTCTTGCCGTAGATGGCTTGTGGTTCATG
>JAFDBA010000060.1 GCA_019313505.1 Deltaproteobacteria bacterium | reverse complement strand
TTGAGAACATTGATTCCTTCCTTTAAAATATTTTTGTCAGATTCAAATCTATTACATAACCTTCAGAACGATCCACTGCATCAAACTCCCGCAGCCCTTTGAGCGAAATTCCAAGCTTCAAAGAAGGCAGAAAGGTGCTTACCTCCGGACCTATGGCCCAAACTCGATCATGGACGCTTTTGTCCCAACTGACGTCAGAGCCACTGTCATCGGTCACTTGCCATCGGCAATAACCGGCCAGTCCGACATCCCAGGTTTTTGCCAGTGTTTTGCCGAGACCCCATTCAAAGTGAAAATCATTCCCGGGCCTGACATCAGAATCGTCTTTTTCACTGTGTATCTCATACCTGCTGAGTATTGACACGGACCAGGTCTTCCGAGTATCGCAGTAATAAGTTCCCCCGAGCGTAATCATGGCAGTCCAAAAATCTTTTCCCGGTGAAGCAGGGTCATCTTTATCGTATTGGCCGACCGGCACATAGGCGGCCAGTCCAAAAGCCGCATCATAACGAGCGCCATGCCAGGATAATGCAAACGGTTCAATACAGATATCGCCAAAACCGAACTCATTATCGCTGATTCCGGCGGAATCTATTTCGATGTCCGTGTAAAATAAGGGGATGGTGGTATCGACGGTGAAATCAGCCCCAAGGAATTTTATAGGGGTCACCCAAATAAATCGATGTGCACTGGCAAAAACGGTTACATCGAAACCGACATCCAGTTCATTGCCGTTATCGTTTGTGAGGCGATCAGCTTTGTACAACACGTTGTAGATTCTATAGTAGATACCCGGACCAGGCACCGTTGCTGCTTTTATTCCCTCTACGCCACTGACATAGTGTCCTGTTTCGCCTGCATTGCCGGTCCCCCAAAGCATGCCCAATAACGTAGTTCCGATCAACAGTCTTTTTAAAAAATGCTTCATTAAATACACTCTTTTCCGCTCAGATTCAATATTTACTCGTTCCATTGCGATCCGTGGGACGTATCGTGCCTTTATTTTCGTTTAGATCATCTCCAACAGCGATGACAGCTTTTCCTTCCCGGCATGCGGGTTTCGATTTTGGGCTTGTACCCATTGCCACAATTTCTCCAGGGACAGCCCGGAATCGATAAGGTCTCGGGCCTTTTCCACACCTTTGCCCAAATTATCCACTTCTTCCGTCACATAAAAAATCGGTGCGGTATTCAGACAGACCGTTTCATACAATGCACCTCCTTTGTTTCTTCCGGATAACACCCTTAGAAGTCTTAAAGCTTCTTCATTCCGATCATCACCCGCTGCAATGTCTTTCAATGTGATTCTATTCCTCAGACCCATAGAGTTGGGGTTGACTGTATAATGCAAGATGTTGCCGTCCGGTTCCAATTCTGCAACATAACTTTTTCCCACTGGAGACAGCTCGTCTATTCCTCCAACCCCGTTTCCTGAGGTGCCATGAAACGCCAAGGCCCTCTTAAAGCCGATTTCCTTCATGGTTTGAATCACCGGACCAATCATTTCTTTTGCATAGACACCTCTAACACCGAACGTTGGATTTGCCGGGTTTGCAAGAGATGCTGCGATATTCAATATACTGCCAAAACTCATCTGTGATAAAATCCTGAACAATGCCTGGGGATGGGTATTGGAACTCATTCCGTTAAAGAGTCCGATCCCCGTCTTTTCAATACTTTCCTTAACTGTGTCGGATGGGCACTCGACATCGACACCAAGCGTTTCGCAGAGATCGACGGTTCCGCAACGTGAAGTAATGGCTCTTGCGCCATGCCTGGCAAGACAGATGCCGCCGGCCGCAGCCACAATTGCTGCAGCCGTGCTGATGTTGAAAGTTTTGAAACTGTCCATCCCGGTGCCGCAATTATCCACAAGGGGCTTTCCGGTATTCGGTGACACTTTTACAGTATCCAGTTCGTAAATGGCCTGCCATGCTCCGGCAATCTCGTCAGGACAGGGCCCTTTGGCAGTAATCGCCGCAAGAAATGCTCCCTGATGAATTTCCGACTGCTCTCCTAAAAGAATTTCCGAAAACAATTTTCTTGTTTGTTCTCTGTTCAGATCTTTACCTGAAATTAAAACGGTGATGGCATTCCCGAAATTTTTGAACTTGTCATTCATGTGAAACCTCCACGATGGTTTTTAATCCTTTTTGTAATGCTGTATGTTCAATGCCTTGATGGATGGTATCAAGATTGACACGGTGAGTGATTAATTCTTGTGCCGGTCCATGTTCTGATGAAATCAAATCCATGGCGTTGCGATTCTGATCGGCGGTACACCCATAAGCGCCGCTGATGAAAAATTCATTATAATGGATCTGATTGAAGTCGATGCTGCTTTGTGAGAATTGAGAAGCAATACCGCTGAAAATTGAAACCCTGCCTGCCGGAGCCAGTAATTTCATAAACATATCATTAAGCCCCGACTGGGAGCAGGCAAATATGAGTGCGTCCACCCCTTTGTTGTGTGTTGCTGCCATAACCTTTTCCGTTATATTATCGGTGCCGGGGTCGATGACCGTGTAGGCCCAGGTGTTAATCGCCATTTTTCGTCGATGAGTCTGCGGTTCACTAATTAAAATATGTTCGGCCCCTTTATGTTTGGCAACAAATGCATGTAAAAGACCCAGAGGACCTGCTCCGGTTATCAACACAGTATCATTTTTAGTAATATTGATTTTGTTCTGGGCATTGATACAACAGGCCAGGGGTTCAACCAGAGTCGCATGATTATAGCTTACCGCGTCAGGAATGATATTGAGGCTTCCCACAATGCCGTCCTCGATGGGAATTGCAATGTATTCGGCAAAGCCGCCGTTCTGCGTAAACCCTAAAATTTGTCGATTCGGGCACAGGTTGTCCATCCCCTTAAGGCAATAGGAGCACCTGCCGCATCGAAGCCCCGGGGCAATTTGAATTCGGCTGCCTTCTTTAAACGCGTTTGTTCGGCTTTGTTCTATAACTCCTGCAATTTCATGCCCCGGTATTCTCGGATAATTCAGAGCTCGATGCCCTTGGGCCACCATTTTGGCATCTGCAGAACATATCCCGCAGGCTTTAACCTTTACCAGCACCCCACCGGCCGGGCAGTCCGGAGTTCGTATCTTGCTTATTTCCAATTTCCCGGGTTTTTTAAGTATTGCTGCCTTCATAACAAAAAAAATCCTCAAGCGGTAACCGCTTGAGGATTTACCTTTTCCCCAATGTCAAACAAAATGGCAGGTCTTCTGACTCCCCCTCCCTTTTAGCTGCCTTCCCATTCTGATTCTTCAGAACAGTGGCGTTAACATGCTAAAAGAGTTCCTTTTCCCCAAAGGGAAAGAGCGGGGTAACAGCGGCGGGTCCGTACCGGAATTTCACCGGTTTCCCTATTATGCCCAAAGGGCCACCATTAAGTTGTATAATATATTTTTGAGCTTATTTAAATAGATTACGGATCATTGTCAAGATATTTATGCCAGAGTTTTTCCAGAAATGTTAATGAGTCCTTTAAGTGGGGGTATGAAAAAACTTCCAAAGATACAACCCCGTTAAACCGCTTTAAAATCTCCATAACAATCATTAATTTTTCCTTTGACAACCTATCCAATGATAAATGATCTTTATGGTTTTCAACGCCGTGAAGATGGATGATCGAGGTTCGGTGGCAATACCTGTTGAACACCGTTTCCATGTCGAACCCATATACCATGAGATGACCAAGATCGATACAGACCGAAAAATTAAAATCGCTCAAGATTACTTCTACCCATTCCATAGGATATGTCAGGGTTTCAATTGAAATCATTTCAGGGTTTACCCCGGTAGCGATGAAACGCCCTACGCTGCGGTAAAGACGTTCCCGCCACTTTTTTATACGTTCGGAATCGAATCCCTTTTCATCATATGAAAGATGCAGGGTGTAGGTAGATGGACAGAGTAAAGTAGTAAGGTCGATGACTTTTTTCAGGGTTTCCATGGCGGCATGCCGGATTGACGGATCGGGATCACTCAAGGATATGTCGGTGGGCAAATGTACATTATATGTAAGATCAAACTCCTTTGACAACGACAAGAGTTTTTTTATCTCATGATTTGACGGCAGACTGTCCGGAGCACTTTCAAAGAGTAGAAGTTCGATTTCATCCACATATGGGGCAAGCATTTTTACGTTCTGCGTATAGCCGGACGGATATATGTAAGATGTGGTGCCTAATTTGAATGGATATAAACCTTTGTATGACTTGGGCAGGGGAGGGTACATTGGCTAAACCTCTTGATATTTTTTCACTAATCAAGCATTCCAACTAAAATATGAACGTCCAACATCGAACATCCAACGTTGAACGTCGAATAATGATGTCGCTTCGCTCCGCAATTAAATTTCATTTGTTTTTAAAAATTCAATGTAAAACGTTAACGACTATTTTTTTCTCTATCAGCATTAGCTGTTCAAAATTAGTTTTTCATTCATCATTCGATGTTGGACGTTCGATGTTCGATGTTCATCTTTTTCAGTAAACCCTCCACAGTTCTTATAACGAAAAAAACTTAGCGCTTATGGTGAGAGGCCCCTATCTTATTAAAATCGATAAAAAACATAGTATGATCACCAACACAACCATCCATATCAGCGCCGAAAGCATCATCAGATCACATGCCTTTTTAATATGATTCCGGTTAATTTGTTTGAATGGTACTCCCAAATAAGGTTTGGACACAAGACGGCCGTGATAATAATTGGGGCCGCCGAGCCGAACTCCGAGGGCGCCTGCAAAAGCTGCTTCCGAATACCCGGCGTTGGGGCTTGTATGGTTGACTCCTTCGGTCAGGGCGGTTTGAAATGTACGTGCGCCGTGACCGGTAAGGATTTTGGCTGCAACGGATATAACAAGGATTGAAATGCGAGCCGGAATAAAATTTGCGATATCGTCTATTCTGGCGGCAACTTTTCCGAAATCCTGGTATTTGTCATTTTTATACCCGATCATGGAATCGAGTGTGTTTATCATTTTATAAGCCATTGCTAACGGGGCGCCACCCATTGCAGCATAGAAAAGGGGGGATATGACGCCATCCACTAAATTCTCACCCACAGTTTCCACGGTGGCACGGGAGATTCCATCCGGGTTAAGGTTTTCAACATCCCTGCCCACAATAAGGGAAACCTTTGCTTTCGCATCATCAAGTCGGGTTTGGCTAAGGGCTCTGAAAACCGCCATGGCCGAACTTTCCAGAGAACGAATTGAAATGCAATAATAGAGTATCAGAATCTCAGCACCGGCCTTGACCAGAGGATGTATGCATTGAGCGGTTTTTATCAGGACAAAGGTCAGGGTCCAGGTTCCTGCGATAAGGGATACCGCAAAAATGGCACCGGAGATAGAAAGCCTTAAATTCAGGTTCCTGAAAAACGGTTCACCGGCTGTTATGACCCGGCCTAACCACCGAATGGGATGGGGTAAGATTATTGGATCACCTAAAACAAGATCAAGTATAAATGCAGCGGGTAAGATATATCCTGCGATAGAAAGTTCCATATCCGAGATAAATGTTTAAGCTTTAACACCCTGAAAGATGAACGTCCAACATCGAACATTGAACGTCGAACGTCGAACGTCGAATAATGATGTCGCTCCGCTCCTCAAATTATTCTAAAATTGAATGAAAAACAAACATCCAATACCAAACATTCAACAGCTATTTCTGTTTCTCCATCTTTTTTCATTCAAAATTCGATGTTGGACGTTCGATGTTCGATGTTCATCTTTTCTTCATCTTTTCCAGCTGATTCTTCCTGAGAAATCCGTGCCAATAGTTTTTTCGCAAACATGCGGTTAATTTCACTTGTTTTCAAAGAAAATCGGACAAAACGATCAGAAAGGCCATTGAAATTTGCGCAGTTCCTAATGAGAATCCGATCCTGTGCCAAATGGTTACCGAGGCCGTCAGCGGTCAGGTTTCCGTAAAGTCTTGCAAGGATAAAAGAAGTGTTGCTCGGGAAAAGTTTTATGGCCGATGAATTTTTGAAGGTTTCAAACAGTATGTCTCTTTCACGAGCAATAAAATTTACTGTATTTTTAATAAACTTTTCGACTTGGGTCGTTTGTCTCATCAGATACTGCACTGCCATCTGGGCCAGGCTGTTAACACTCCAGGGAAGTAAGTATGTCTTGAATTTTTTAATAACTACGGGGGAGGATATCAAAAACCCGATCCTTAAACCCGGAATCGTGAAAAATTTAGACATTGAATTCAAAACCATTACATTGGGGAGCGTTGATCTTATCATGCTTTGCTTGTTGGATCCGTCTATGAACATAAGATACGATTCATCGATAACAAAATTTACATCTGCATGGGATTTGCAAAGGTGTTCAAGGTCGGAGGTCGGAATGATATTGCCTGTGGGATTGTTGGGGTTGCAGATGAAAACCGCATCATAGTCTTGGATCTGTTGTGCCGCTGCCTTAATATCATGCTCGAAATCCACAGATTCTTCTGAATTAGAGTAATCATAAGGAATATGGTGCATGGCGCATGCATCTGCATAATCGGCATATGTGGGTCCGAAAATCAGCGCCTTTTTTGTTTCAAGGAGCCTGGGTATGGAATAGATAAACTGTGTGGTCCCGTTTCCGGCAATAACCCGTTCAGGATCGATATCGTACCGTCCGGCAAACATGTTTACCGTACGATTCGCGTCCACTTCCGGCAGTGTGGCTATGGTTTTTATATTTTCCTGCAGTAAGTCAACCAGGTCTTCAGGAGGGCCCAATGGGTTCATGTTACTGCTCATATCCACAATATTAGACGGATGGCAACCAAGTTGTTGCGCCAGATCATAAATATTTCCGCCGTGTCCTTTCAACATTAATAACTCCCCATTGAAACCAGTAAAAAAAGCATTGATTCGGTAACCTCGGTCATTGTGCCCAGCATGTCGCCGGTAATGCATCCAATCCGTTTATTGTAGTAAAAAAGGAGGGTTGAAGTTATAAGTATAAAGCAAATGTTTAACCAGATTCCCCGCCACCCTAAAAAATATGAAAGTGCCACCGGAATAAGCAAACCGCAGAACGCATAAAACTTCAAAGGTTCACCAAAACAATCTTGTCCGGTGCCGCCGTCCGGTCTTCCGTACGCTAAAAAGCGTATGCCGAACACCATACCGCCCCTGGCGTAGGCAGGGATAAGAGCAATCAAAAGCGCCCGGTTCGCTTCAAGATGAAGGATACCCCCCCATTTGACAGCCAATCCGCAAATTATTGCCACCAGACCCATGGCGCCGATACGACTGTCTTTCATTATGGTAAGCGCCTTTTCTTTGGTATGGTGTCCCAGCAGGCCGTCGGCGGTATCGCCCAGTCCGTCAAGGTGAAGCGCTGCCGTGATGACAACAAGAAAAACAACGTCCAGGACGGCAACCACAGGTTCCGGCCAGAGTTTTAGGGCCACATAATCAAATATGGATACAAGGGTGCCTATAATCAATCCCACAATCGGGAAATACGGAATCATTCCCCTGGGATCATATATCGCCGGTTTGCCCATGGGAATAATGGTGAGAAATTGTATTGCAGCTATTAACCGTTTCATTTTACTCCCACAGGGATGCCGGCAACCATCCATATCACTTTATCCGCACATGCCGCTACTCTCTGGTTCGTAAATCCGGCAGCATCCCTGAAAAGCCGGGCCAGTCTGTTTTCAGGGACAATGCCGGTTCCAACTTCGTTTGATACCAAAATTATCGGACATTCGGCTTTTTTAAGAGATTGTATCAGTTTTCCGATGTGTCCGTCCATATTACTCTGATCATTGTTTTCCAGAAATAGATTACTGATCCAGAGGGTCAGGCAATCGACCAGGATTACATTTTCTTTTCGACTGTTTTTACTAATTTCTTCGGGTAAACGGACCGGCACTTCAAGGGTCGACCAGGCCCGGCTTCTCTGTTTTTTATGGAGCAAAACCCGTCCTTCCATTTCTTTGTCATGGGGTGTGCAGGTGGCAATAAAGATTTTTTGTCCGGGAATCTGATTTGCAAGATACAGAGCATGGCTGCTTTTGCCGCTTCTGCAGCCTCCGATAACAAGAACTGTTTCTTTCATTAATCCATGTCCTGACCCGGGCAAGCCGGCAATACGAAATTCGATAAATTTGTTAACCGTCTAAATACTTAAAAATCTTTTCCGTGTCCACATACTTTTCAAAATGTTCAGCCAGAAGGTCATATTCTTTATTTCTGGCTGCAAGTCCATGAGTTTCGGTAAGTTTCATGCCGTTGAGGCCGATGTGGTTTAGCCAGTGTTTGGTGATTGCCGGGGTATCAAACAGACCATGGATATAAGTTCCCAGCACCATCGCGTTATTTGTAATACAACCGTCTTCTTTGTTGCAGGATATACTGTTTTGCTCAAGGACTCGAAACAAAGATCTGCCTGCAAAGCGGAGGGTTTGTCCCATATGGATTTCATATCCGGCGCCGGAAATGCCCTCCCAGGAAAACTGAGTCAGTGTGGTTGTTTTAGGGGCTTTTAAAATGGTTTCCACGGGCAGAAGGGACAGCCCCTGCACGGTACCCGGTTCACCCTCCAGTCCGTCCGGATCGTGAATATATTTTCCCATCATCTGGTAACCTCCGCAAATGCCAAGTATGTATCCACCTTTATTTGCATATGAAACAAGTTTATCCGCCCATCCGGTTTTTTTAAGCCATTTAAGATCAAAGCACGTATTCTTGGATCCGGGAAGGATAACTGCCTTGAACAGATCAAGTTCCTGAGGCTTTTCAATAAAATAAATATTGATGTTCTCAATACCGGAGAGAGGGGCAAAATCAGTAAAATTTGAAATGTGGGGGATGCGTATGACAGCTATTGCCGGTGTGTTGAGGTCTTTATCTAAAACCCTGGCGGGATTTTCAATGACAACGGAATCTTCTGCTTCTATATTGATATGATTATACCATGGAAGTACACCGAACACTTTCTTTTTTGTTCTTTGTTCTATCCAGTTTATCCCGTCTTTAAACAGATGAATATCCCCTCTGAACCGGTTGATAATAAATCCTGATATCTGATTTTGTTGTGATTTCGGAAGACATTCCAGGGTTCCGACAATCTGTGCAAAGACTCCCCCTTTGTGGATATCCGCAACCAGGATAACAGATGCACCCGCATATTCTGCCATTTGGAAATTCACGATGTCATGGGGCATAAGGTTGACTTCAGCACAGGAACCGGCGCCTTCCATCACAACAAACTTGTATTTATCTCTTAGTCGATCCAGGGCTGCGCATGTGCTTGGAAAGAACTGTTCTTTTTTTGTGTGGTAATCTGCTGCCGTGCTGTTTCCTACCGCTTTTCCGAAAAACACAACCTGCGACCCCACATCACTGGTAGGTTTTAAAAGGATGGGGTTCATATCCACATGTGGAGGTATTTTTGCTGCTTCCGCCTGAACAATCTGCGCCCGGCCCATTTCCAGACCTTCCGGAGTGATGCCGGAATTGTTCGACATATTCTGTGCCTTAAAGGGTGCAATGCTTATCCCTTTATTAACAAAAATGCGGCAAATCGCCGTTGTAATAATACTTTTCCCCACATCGGAACCGGTTCCGAATACCGCAAGGCAAGGGGCTTTTTTTTTATTTCTCGATTCCAACCCTGGCTTTGACTCCTTTCTGATAATAATGTTTGATTTCCTTCATTTCTGTGACCAGATCCGCCCGTTCAATGATTTCAGGCATTGCGTTTCTGCCGGTGATGACGATTTCGAGATCATCCGGTTTCATATCAATAATTTTAAGAAGATCTTCTACTGAAAAAAGTCCGCACGTTACGGCTACATTGGCTTCTTCAAGTATAACCACATGGTACTCTCCTAAAGCGATTATGTTTTCTATACGTTCGAGGCCTTTCCCGGCAGCTTGGATATCCTCAGATGAGGGTTTACCTTTAATAAACCGGCCAAGGCCGTATTGCTCGATGGTGATAAGGTCGGCAAACCTTTTGAGTGCATTGATTTCGCTATACTCACCCATCTTGATGAACTGCGCGATAAATACTTTCAGCCCCGCACCGGCAGCCCTTATGGACAGGCCAAGGGCGGCCGTGGTCTTTCCCTTTCCGTTTCCAGTATAGACCTGTATATATCCGTTCATAAAATATCTCCCGGAAGAAATCATGTTACAGGTAAACCTGCGGCGAACGCCAACCTATTATTCTTCCTTCCTGTCGACGTTCATATATTTTCCGGGTACCGGTGTAACCCGGGGAGTTTTGCCGAGGGGGTTTTCGTCCACCAGGAGTGTGCAGCCATAAACTTGTTCCAATGTTTGGAAGGTGAGAACTTCTTTTGGATTCCCTATCTGTACGATTTCCCCCTTATTGAGTAAAAGCAATCGATCGCCGTACATTGCCGCCAGATTTACGTCATGGGAAACCATAACCACGGTAATCCCTGTTTCATTTTTTAATTTTTCCATTAAATCCATTAGCCGGACCTGGTGAGCAAGATCCAGAGACGCAGTAGGCTCATCCAGAAGAATAATTTCGGGTTCCTGACAAATGGCTTTTGCAACAAAGACCCGCTGCTGTTCCCCGCCGCTTAACTGATCTAATTTTCGATGTGCCAGATGTTCTACGCCGGCAAAAGTGAGCGCTTGTTTTGCAATTTCCAAATCTTTTTCTTGTTCGAGTCCCAGCATGCCGAGATAGGGTGATCGACCCATAAGTACAATTTCGGTTACCGTAAAAGGGAAATCGACCGGTATCATCTGAGGAACAAAAGCAATGGTTCGTGCCAGAGCCTTGCGACTATATTGATTAATAGGACGGTTCAGTATCATCAGTTGATGGGTTTGAGATTTTAAGATTCCGGCCATCATTTTCAGCAATGTGGTTTTTCCTGAACCGTTTGGACCTATGATGATGAAAAAATTACCCGTTGCGACAGAAAAGGTAATATTTTTCAAAGCCGGAAAATCCCCATAATAATAATTCAGATTTTTAACATCTATAGCCATATTATCGCCGGGTTTTTTTTAATAAAAAGATAAAAAGGGGTGCGCCTATCATTGCGGTAATAACCCCTGCAGGCATCTCTCCCTGTTGCGGAAGAACC
>JAFDBA010000225.1 GCA_019313505.1 Deltaproteobacteria bacterium | reverse complement strand
AAAATTAAATTGCGGAGCGGAGCGACATCATTATTCGACGTTCGATGTTCAATGTTCGATGTTGAACGTTCATCTTTTTAATTCGATGTCGGAGGTCAGAGGTCAGACCAATTCCTTAATTTTTAAATTCTTCAATTCCTGAATTATTATGAGTGGATCCATAGAAAAAATTACCTATCGAATTTTTATTTTTCTTTTGATATTTTCCCCTCTTGCTTTTGGAACGGTCTCCACGTGGTCGCTTACCGTGATGGAGGCCGTGTCCATTGGAGCGGCCCTTTTGCTGTTTATTTCTTTGGGAATAAATCATCAGACGGTTTACAAGGCTCCGGGTACGGTTCTGGTCCTAATTTTTCCCGTCTATATATTGGTTCAACTGATTCCCCTGCCCATGGGCATGGTCAAGCTTATTTCGCCGTCAACTTTCAGTTTATATAGTGAAACCATAGGAATTGTGGATCCGGTCTCCTGGGTCTCATTGTCCATCAATAAAAAAGCAACCCTTGCCGAACTGTTCCGCTATTTATCCTATGCAGGGGTTTATCTTCTGACGGTTCAGCTGCTGTCTCACCGATACTTATTAAAAAAGACCGTCAATTATCTGGCAATTTTCGCGACCCTGCTTGCCGTGACCGCAATTTTGCAGGGGTTTACCTCCGGTAATAAAATTTACTGGTTTTATGAAACCCCGGGATCTTTTTTTGGCCCTTATTTTAACAATAATCACTATGCCGGGCTCATGGAGATGATTTTTCCCGTGATCTTTGCTCTTTTCCTGTTTTATAAACCCAGCGTGTCGTATCCATCGATTCGAGAAAAAATCGTAGAATTTTTTAGTCAAATCCGAACCAGTGAACATATTCTGCTCGGGTTTTCCTCCCTGTTGGTTGCGGTATCCGTTTTTTTAAGCCTGTCAAGGGGCGGAATTATTAGCCTCTGTATATCCGGTGGGTTCTGTTTCCTTCTGGTCACCCTGAAACAGGGTACCCTCCGATCCTCCGGTATCACGGTTGTGTTGCTGGTTTGTTTATTGCTGATTTCCGTGGGCTGGTTTGGATGGAAGCCGATTTTCAAGGAATTTGAAAATATAAGAAATGACAAAGGCGAGATCACCGAGAACAGACCGATCTATTGGAAAGACAGTGTGACTGCGTTCAAGGATTTCCCGATCACCGGAACCGGCATGGGAACGTTTGGAAATATTTATCCAAAATATCAGTCCAAATCCTTTGGCCGAAGACTGACCCATGCCCACAACGATTATCTGGAGTTTCTGGTAAACGGGGGGATTGTGGGATTTTTACTGTTTTTTGGAATCCCGCTAACCATCATCTGGAAATCGTACAAGGTTGTTGTCAAAAGAAGAGAAGCCTATTCCATTTATATCTCTATCGGGAGCATTTGCGGGATTCTCGCAATTCTGCTCCACAGCATTACGGATTTCAACCTTCAAATCGGAGCCAATGGATTGTATTTGTTTTTCCTTTGCGGTTTGGCGGTTTCCGCATCTCATACCCGATTGAGAGACGGGCTGGGAAATACCCTCTTAAAACCCATGGCATCACGTTCGGAAAAACTGTTTTATTCAGGTGCGGTTTGCATGCTCCTGCTGGTGCCCATTATTGTATTGATTAACGTGGGCACCATAAAAGGCGAATCCCTGCTCTTTTCCGCCGCAAGGCTTTCAGCCGTTGAAAATCCTACCGAGAACCATACAGAAGCAATATTCAAGATGGAACAAAAAGCCTTTAAATTTGATCCCCTGGACTTTTTAAGCCCCTGGTTTGCAGCAAAATCAGCTGTCCGGATGTCCGATCCTGAAGCGGCTCTGTTTTACTTCAAAAAGGCAGTCCATCGAAATCCGGCATACGGACCTTTACTTCAGGACTTTGGGATGTTCCTGTCCCAAACGGGTGAAAATGAACCTGCGGAAAGACTCATACGGGCCGGAATAAAATATAACCGGATCAGCTCGGTTCGATATAAGACTTACGCAGAATGGCTGCTGGCAAACGGTCAAAAAGATCGGGGTATTGACACCCTGCGGACGGCCATCACACTGAATGTTAAAAAAAGCCGATCCTATATCGATTTTATGGATGAAAAAGGCTTGAATATTAATGAGATCAGGAATGCACTTCCCCATAGAGTAGAGCCGCGTATATATTTGGCTGAATATTTATTGGACAAGGGGATGCAGCGTGACGCCGAGCGCGCCTATTTAGACGCGTTTACCTATCTTGATAAAGAAGAGGAAGTCAGTGCAAGCTGTTTTTTTAAGGCCAGTCGGTATTTCGAAAAACAAAAGCAATACGATGAAGCATTGAACATCATGTTGAAAGGAATTGAATATTTGCCCGATAACGCAAAAATCAGAGTTGCTGCAGCATCCTTATACGAACGGGTGGGTATTATTTACCGGGCAACAGAAGAGTATAAACACGCGCTGATTCTTGATCCTAAAAACCGGCATGTCAGAAAAAAGCTAAAAAAACTTTCAGCGACTTGATGTTGAGCTGGGAGATGTAGGATGAAAGAACTTGAACGACTTGGAGAATAGACAATGATCATCAAAACCGACATGTTTGAACTTGAAATCTCTAACGGAACCGGTGTTTATTTCGGCTCCAAAACGTCCGGGCAGCTTTTCAGAAAATGGGAAGAGTTCAGCGGTAAAGAAAAACAACAAATAGAGCTGATTCAAAATTCGGTAAAAAAGCTCCTGTTAGAATCAGAAACAATATTCATGGTTGACTCAAACAACCATATTAAAGAAAACCTGTATACTGAAGATAAGATATAGGGTCACATCCCGGTCAAATAGAAGCAAGAGACATTTAATTCCAACGGTTTGTTGCCTTATACGAACAAAGGCTTACAAGTAATTTTAGTAACTTGTAAGCCTTTTTTTATTTATTGCTTTAAGAGCAGGGGACAGAGATCAGATGTCAGAGATCAGGGGACGAAGACAGCCTCCGGCCCATAGGGGCCTACCCTCTCTCCGAGCTGTAGGTTCTACGAGCCGGAAGCCGGCCTGTATGCCCTACGGGCAGGAAGCGGCCCCGGTGGGAGGTCAGAGGGAGAGCCTTCGGCTGTTGGAGGTTTGAGGTTGGAGGGAGAGCCTTCGGCTGTTGGAGGTTAGAGGTTGGAGGACGGTAAGGACGAGAAGGTGAGAAAGT
>JAFDBA010000059.1 GCA_019313505.1 Deltaproteobacteria bacterium | reverse complement strand
GTCTTTTTTATCCACAATTAAATCCACTCCCGCAATTTCAAGACCAACTGCAGATGCCGCGTTCAGTGCAATCTTCTCCTGCTCAGGTGACAGGTCTTTGAACCGGCTCTCCTTGCTCAGGTGGAAGTTGGCCCTGAAGTCTCCCTCCTTAGGCCGCAGCTCCATGGCCCCTACGGCCTTACCGCCCACAACCAGAACACGTATGTCCTGACGACCGGCAGGAGGGATAAAGCTCTGCACCAACAGACCTTTTCGCCTGTCCAAGTGGTCGCGGGTAACCGACTCCACATCATCATTCGTCTCCACCAGGATAATCCCTTCCCCCTGCCTGCCGCTGATCTGTTTGACCACCACAGGATACCCCCCCAACCGTTCAATGGCCTCCTGGAAACCTTTGGGCGAATTTATGAACACCGTTTCAGGGACCTCAATCCGCGCCCCAGTCAGGGTTTGTAAGGTAAGAAACTTGTTTTTGGCCAGGCGTATGGAATCCAGGTCGTTTACCAAAGGGATCCCCATAAGGCTGAAATGTCGTATCAAGGCCAGGCAGGAGTCCCCTATAGTCGCGCCCTGGCGTGGCAATACTACGTCCAGAGCATCCATACCCGAGTGGCCTACCAGAGTTGGTCTGCCTCTTTCAAGGACAGGCCAAACCCTATAGGGATGAACAAGGGTTGCCCTGTGCCCTTGTTCAGAGGCCGCTTCTGCCAACCGTCTGTTTGGATGATAATCACGATCCCTGACTGTTATTATTCCTATGTTCATACCCATAGCTATTGGTTTAAATACCTAACCCGGACAAGCCGGAATCAAATTGAATATTGAATAATTACTAAGATACACAAGTTTAGCACCCCTATTTTCCAGAAAGCGATGCCCTGTCGGCGCGCAAGATATAAAATCAGATGTGAATCGAGACGGTTATATTTTTTTCTGTAAGGGGATATGTGGGTCATCTATTCCACCTTTTCGCAGTGTCCTGATATTTGGGATAGATCTACTAATTTATATCATTTAGCAACTGTTACACTTCATCCCAAATATCAGGACACGCTGCAACTGATCAAATTCATATCGCCTGGAAGAAAATAATATAACCGTTACGATTCACACCTTCGACATGAATCAACTCTTTAAAAATTCAAGCCCCGCTGTAGATAAGGGGTGCGAAACTTGATTAAGATACTAAAGCATCCTTTCCGGTATCCAGACCCCTACCTCTTTGTTCAGGCTCTCGCTGTAAAAGGTGGCTACCCGCCTTGTTTTATTGCGCAGGGCTATTTTCTGAGTAGCCACATTATCCTCGCCGATAATCGAGAAAAGCTTCTTGTTGCCGATCCTTTCAGTCAGGCCCTCCAAGAGCTTTGTGCCTATACCCATGCCCCGGTATTCGGGCCTAACCGATGTATAGCCACGCTCCAGGTGTTTGCTGAGATCAAGACCTGCCTTCCTGTTGACCGCCTCAACATACTCAGGTCTTGGATGCTTCAAGCTGGAATTTCCCACTATCATGTCATGTTCAAGGACATAGCCGATCAAAAAGGCCCGCTTAAGGTTGTACCTGACCCACTTCGTTCCCACTGTTCCCCCTGCCTCTATCAATCTACAAATTTCGTCCAGGTATCCCGGTGGAAGGTCCCGAGGCTTAGCGAAATGATAAACCATGTTTTCTCCCAGACCGCAGACCGAGATTCCGTCGTCCTGCACCCGCCAGTGAACTACCTTTTTGACGCCATGTCTATTCACATAAAGTAACAGATAGGCCGGATCATTCAGTCCGTTCCAAAGGGGGCGGCCGGGCAACCGGGATAGTTGAGTGTAAGCTGTTGGTGTTTTTTGAAACTGATCGACGAGGCTTTCAAAGGGTAAACCAGGAGGGATACGGCGCACCCACGAATGGGCGATGTTGGGATTGGACCCAACAAAACGTACCAACCCCCTGACCAAAGTGCTCTCTGGTCCTGCCGGAATCACTACGTGGTTCCACACCTCGGCCCTGGAAACGTCCCACAAGGACTTAGTCAGGGGCTCTAACGGTCCAGCGGGATCATGCCATTGTATAAGTCTCAAACCGGCCTGGCTGGCTGCGGCCATATTTTCTAGGCCTGCCGTGTCATCAAGGGGGCATGTCAGGCCCAGGTAAAAAAAAGGCTGTTCTCCAGCCATCTCAGCGGCCATTTCGGCCATATAAGCAAGCGTTAGGCGATCATCCTCAATTAAAAAACCATCTGCTCCAGTCTCACGCACCTGCTCTTTCAATATAGTCAAGAAGATCGAGGGCGAAATTAAACCAGTCCGGGAGTCAGAAAGTGCCCCAAAAGGCAGCACCAGTGCCGGAGCCAGATAGTCTTTTAATGGCAGCCCGGTGAAGTCGGGTAATGATGATTGTTTTAAAGCTCTGCTCCCCCCTAACCCGTCGACTAACTCAAAAAGCGGGCTCAGGTCAGTATCCGGCAGCAGGCTGTCCACATAATCCGCAGCATCCTTTAATAGCATGTCATGACCCAGCAGGGCCACATGAAGGTCGGACCGCAGTTTTTTGGTAAAACGGGCAACGGTCAGAGCGGCCGGCAACTGATCCGGAGCACATACGGTCAGGATCAGAAGCTCAAGATCCTGATGCGCGATCCGATAGGCCAATCTCTTCCGGCAAAGTAAAAGAAAGGGATTAGTTTCCTGATCCTCTAAAAATGCCCCTACCCCGGTCCAGTCCCTCACGGCAGGATTAGAAAAACCGTTCCATCGAATACTGGATGGGTAAAAGGCAAGGGAGCCTAAGGCAAGCAGATCATTTATTTCTTTTAGAGCCGCCATGCATAGCCCGGGGCGGTAGAAATCCTCTGTTCTAAGTATTTTCAGACTGCGGCTTACCGCTACGATTTTACTTTCCAAATATCCATGGTTAGTGGCCAGATTGGCCAGTAGAGCGGCGGTGTATGAGTCAACTTCTTTATAGTCTCCCTTCATTTTACGTTTTTCAATCACGCCCATAAGGCCGGTCAGGTTCTCTGAGGTAATAAAATGGTTTAGAAAGAAATCCAGATTTGCATCGTATTGTTCGATACATATTCCAGTACCTGACAGCTTTCCTGCCGCATCAGCCAAAACCCATGGTGGGGCGGCTGGGCTGGTAACCGGCGGATGGACCAGCAGGATATTAGCTATTGCTCTCTTTTTCATAACAATTTAATTTATCGTGTGATTTGCGGAGGCGTGCACCCAACACTCTGCAAATATTAAGTGCAATCTGGGGATATTCCCTTACAATTTCTGCGAATTCCCGCTTGTGGAGCATCAAAAGGTGGGTCTCTTTTTCCGTGCGGATCGTAGCAGAACGTGGCATGTCTTCAAAAAGGGCCATTTCGCCAAAATAATCTCCAGCGCTGATTCGGTCCAGTTCAATTTCATGGCCTTGCTCCTGGCCTTTATTGACAGATACTTCACCTTCAATAATGAGATACATGATCTCTCCAGGGTCACCCTCTTTGATCACAGTCTCGCCAGGCTGAAATACGCTCTCTTCTGTGACAGATGCCACGGCTGCAAGTTCGGTTATAGAGAGCTCTTCAAATATCTGAATCCTCCTTAAATGCAGAATCTTGTCAGGGACGCTGATTTCTGTTCCCATACCATCCTCCTTTTTTATCGGGCGAGCCTGTTTCAGATCAAAGACGCATCGAGCCATCTGACAAATATAAACCTTTTCGGATCCTGTTAGGTTCTCAACAACTTCCTTAACCACCTCATCAACACCCTGATGAGAGACTAAATTCAGCGTAAGAACAACCGTGACCCAGTTCTGTTTGGCAAGAAGGTGGGGGTATATGGCAGCCGGATCAGAATCAAAATCAGGCAATTTAAACTTTTTTCTACCCACGGCCAAACACTGGGATGGGGGAAGGTCTTCTACAAGGGGCATCATGATTCTCGACAAAGAAGGGTCTAACAAATCATCCAGGGCTTCAAGGCTGTTTGATCTCCGCCGAGGATCGGCTGACGAAATACCCCGCCAAATGGTCCTCATCCGACCGGAACGATCCTGTATGGCCAGCACCCTTAAAGCGTTTTCAAGACGCACTTTGCTTTTCTGTCCCAGGTGGTCCAGGAGCAAGTCTCTCTCGCGACTCTCAGGAAAAAACCGGAGGGTCTCTGCCTCAGCCATGTTTCTGTAGCTTCTCTCAAGCTGAAACCGGGCGGCCCGGAATATATCTAAATTCTTTATGTCCATGGATTCCAACAAATAGAAGAGGCCATCTCGGACCTTACGCCTTGGTATGGTGAGGGATTCAACGAGCAGTTGAGCGTTCTGGTAGGAAGAATTTTCAAGCCTGTGTTTTGCTTTTTCATGGACGCGATTTGAAGGGTCATTCAAAAGGTTAATCACTGTTCTCAAGTCGTCATCATCCTCTATTTCAAACACCTCCAGGGCTGCCATGCGTACAGATTCCATGGGATGAGAAAGATAAATATGGGCCAGAGTATTCATGTCAGGAACCCCAAGTCGGTTAAGGCCTGCCAAGACAAATGGGAGGATAGGGCCATTCTTTTCCGCGCCCAGCATCTTTTCCAGCCGGGAAATGTAAGTACCCTCTCCGGACTCTCCGGCAGCAATTACGCCTGCCTTTCTCTCGGTAATATCATCTTCATCAAGCCAGGTATCAATAATTTCCCTGTACTTTTCAGGATCTTGACGATAGAGACCTGTGAGCGCATAGGCCTTGACTTCAGGATACTTTGTGGTTTTAAAGACTTCCACTTCAAAATCGGATGAAAGTCCAGGATCAAGCCGGTTTGCGGCCTTGACAAGGGCAGCCATGAGATCCGGCCTGTCTGGTTCGGCCAACTCTTTAAATACCCTGATAGCCTCATCCCCTGCCTGTGGTGAAAGCATAGAGAGAAGTTCAATTTTGGTCATGTTCTCCTGGTTTTTAAGGGTGGAAAGAATATAGCTGTCCAGTCCTTGCATCCGCAGCGACTTGAGCAAACGGGCATACCACAGGCAGTCATTACCCTGGGCAGACAAAAAGGCCTGAACCAATTGGTTCTTCACTTTTTTGTCATTGAAGACGTCACCAACGTCCTTGTCTTCCAGGGACTTGAGGTCCAGCATATTCCTGGATATCAAGTCGAGCAGAATTTTCGAGTACCCTCTCTTGAGAAAAAAAGTTGTGATGATCCATCCCCCCACAAAGATAATCGCCACAAGGGAAAGGTGCCTGGGATGGACGAGTCCCTCCGAAAGCATGATGAATCCCGCGCCCATAAGCACTCCAATCCGCACAACGGTCCCCCTTAAAAACGGCCTGATCACATTCCTGTAAGATTCCGGGAAAAGGCCCATCAGTATGTTGGTGGCAGGACCATTCATGGTGGTTCTCAAAACATTGGTAGATGCCCTTGCATACATGGCCGAAAATAGATCAAACCGCAACAAAAAGGCAATAAATACAAACATGTAGTTAATGGGATGAAACATAAGCGCAACCGGTAGTCCCCATCGGCCATATAGCCTTCCCACGAACAGAAGGATTATCAGACTGATGACATTCATGGCACCCCGAAAGTAACCAAAGAATTGGATCATAAGACCTTCAGTCGCGAAACTCTGATCAATAGCATAATTGAACTGGTAATTTATGATGGGGATCACCACATTGGGCATAAGGGTCAGCATAATCAGAATTTTTACCAGCCTGGATTCTTTGATAATAGGAATAACCTTCTTAAATTCCTGTACGATTGAAGTTCGTGATTTTCTTTTTTTAGGATCTTTGTCCGATAGCAGTAAGGTTGGGAAACGAGTCCCCATCCTTTTCACGGCTATAGCGCCCAAAATGGTGGTGCCAAGATAGGCTATCATCAGGTTGTCTAAAGATATGGCCCTGGCCAGGAAAGGTGTCCCAAAACTGCCAATGACACCGCCAAGCACCCCTCCCACCGTGATAAGTGGGAAAAGACGTTTTGACTGTCTGGTATTGAAAAGATCATTTACCAGGTTCCAGAAAACGAGTGCGAGCAAGACCTCATATTGGGTCTTCAGGATAAACAGCAGGGGATAGAGAAGATCAAAGCCGAGAGGAATAACAAAGTAGAGACCACCCACCGAAATTCCGCAAAATAGAAACAGGTATTTGAGAAGGCGATTTGCTGGAAGCCGTACCATAATCCCGGCTATAAATCCCATAATCACAAAGGCAGTTATAGAATTGATTATATAGATAATAGGCAGGTACTCAACGCCGAACCTCTTTAAAAAAGCGGTCTCTGCAAAATTATTAAATAGGATGCTGGAGGTGCGGATGAGAAAAAGAAGAACTGCAGACCAGAGAAACAATTTTCTTTCATCTTGGTAGATATTGAGCCATTTGCCCAAAATCTTCAGCATATATTTCCCTCAGTGCCAAATTATAAAGGGTGTGTCCCATTGGTCCAGAAAGGTACATTCGACCAAGCGAGACCTTTGCAGATAAGCGTAGACTTCGAAACGGCACTTTTCGAAGGTCTCGAAGCTCAATGGCGAAGTAATAAGAATTCCCTTTTCAAAAGCTAAATAAGGGAAAATTTAAGGTAGTGTGCGGTAACCGAATGCATCCCAATATATAGTGGAAACGGAAAAAACGGCAACCGACGACTACAATTCAGATACCAGGTACCGGTCGCATTGTCAAGAATGCATTTTTCTCCAAACGGTCTGAAATGTTAGGATTTTAGGCGCAGTAAACCTGACTTTACACAGACGGCTTTAAAAATAGGCCTCAGCAGAGTACAGTGTGCCCTTATAAATGGTTGCTATAAAAAACGTGATTCTACATTACTTCCTGATTCAGGCAAAACCGACCTTTACAAAAGGAGAAACATTAAGTCTTCCTTTATTAAATGGGAATTTAGGGGATTTCCTTAACCTGATTCAATCTGACGTTGACGTTTCCCTGACAATGTGGTTTTCTATAATGAAATAAAGGAAACTCAGTGATAATTGAAAAAAGACGAATGACGGGAGGTTATTAATATGCGTAATACTTTATTTCTGCAATTCTATAACAAAAAGTGGCTTTTTTGATCTGTGCAATGGTTTTTCAGATACCTATGATCTGTGCAAAAACAAAGACGATTTTTACTAGACCGAACATGAGATAGATCGTACAAAATGGTACTTAGATGAGACATATGAAAATAGAAAATTGCCCATTATTATGGGCAGATAAGCGCAGACTTCGAAAGGGGACGTTTTGAAATTGCATCAAATGAATGGAGGGAAGCATGAGCCAAAGGAAAGTACGGCTGTCAGGGGCGTTTTTTATAGCCTTTTGTTTGGCGTTGTTGGCTTGTGGTTTTGAGGGAGGTGGGAAAAGCAAACCTATGGTACAGCCCATTGAAAAAAAGAAAGAAAGCAAACCCAGACTAATCGTTCTTCCACTCCAGCCTCAGAAGGGCCAGGCTTACGATGGTGTTGGACTGGGGGTTCATTTCCTGCTGGGAAATGTTGTGGCCCCGCACACCGGGCTTAAGGAGTTCTGGTTTGGCTGGCGGATAAAAAAAATCTTTCTCGAAAAGGAAAGGTTAACGGCATATTGTCGCGGTAAGGGCCCCCGGCTTGACATAGCAAAACTCGGCAAGGAACAGGATATACGTTACTGGCTATGGGGCAGTGTTCAACAACAGGGAAGCGAAATGCAAATCGCCCTGGTACTGACGGATACAAAGGGAGAACATAAAGAATGGACAACTGAGCTGATTCTGGATCCAGCCGACCAGCTCATAGGCTTTCGCGAAGGATTTTTAGCCTGGTTGGATGCCTGCGGTCTTCCCTTTCCGGATGACCAGGTGGCCAAGGCCTTATGGCCTGAGAAGACAACCCTAAAAAGCCTGGATCTTCTAGGCCGGGATCTGGAGGCATATTATTTACACTCATCCTGGGGTGATAAAGGCCCACTTGATCCTGAGTTGTTCGATTCTGCTGTCTCTTCAGCCCCTTCCTCTTACCTGGCTCACGACCTAAAAGGCTGGGTCCTGTATAAGAATAAGGATTATAAGTCAGCCGAGAGATCATTCCGATCCGCTATCAAAATGAACTCAAACGGCCTGGGCGCTATTTCCGGCCTGATGTGGTGTGCGGTTTATACCAATGATGAAGAAAAGGCTTACAAATGGGCCATGGCAAAGGCCGATATTCGAAGGGAAAGCCGCGAGGCGGCCAGGGCCAGTGTGGAAAGGCGGATGAAAAAGGCTTTGAAATAAAAAGAGGGCATTTTTCTCAAAACTGTCTGAACTTCAACCACAAAGACTGAATTTTTAGATATCAAAATAAATCCGGTAGATCATTGAAATATATTCGATTATGATTATGTTTTAGTCATTGATATTTACCTCACTCCCCTTCGATCCAGCCCTTCGGGGCTACGTCGTTAGAGGTGGAAAGGAAAGGAAAATGAATAAAAAGACAGAGGAAATTCTAAAAGGATTAAAAACAGCCATTGAGGCAGAACTGACGGGCCTTGAGTTCTACAAAAATGCGGCCAAAACCACCAGTGACCCCCTTGGAAAAGAGACCTTTTCTCGCATGGCCAAAGAGGAGCTCGGCCACTTCAACTACTTGAGGCATCAGTACAAATCTGTCCTGGAAAAAGGCGAGTATGACTTTACTAAAAAGCTGCTAAAAAAGGATCACAAACATGCGGGAAGTCCAATCTTCAGCGATGAGATAAAGAGAAGGATCAAGGACAGCCATTTTGAAGTAAGTGCGCTGACAATTGGCATGAAATTGGAATTGGATGCCATGAAATTTTACAGGGCTTGCGCTGAAAAGACCGACAATGAAGACGTGAAGAAGTTTTATACCGAATTGTCTGATTGGGAAAAGGATCACTACCGAGCCTTTGAACAACAACTGGACATGCTGAAAGAAGACTACTTTCAGGCAAACAATTTTGTTCCCATGTAAGGACGCTCTTCAGAATTTGCGTAAAATCCCTTGGGTTTAGTTCTCAATTCCTGATTAATAGGTTGAGCGTTATTGAGATAGATAATAAGACCTTTAAATTCTATACGCAGTAGTCTGCTCTGATATGTCTTTATTAATTTTAGGTACTTTCCAAAGTGCTTATAATTTAGCAGCAACCACCTGCCCCCTCAGAAGAACCACAGGATGCATTTTCTTTGCCTTTTATCCAGACCTGGATAATATATGTGGCTCAGCCTACACCTGGACTTACCTCTAATGCATTTGAAGGGCAGTTATTAACACACGCCCCGCACTCCATGCAGGCATTGAAGTCGATAATTGTAGATTTACCCTGCCTGAGTTCAAAAACATTATGGGGACAGACTTCAGTGCAAAGGCCACACCCAATACATTTATCCTGATTAAGTACCAGTGATGAAACATCGTCTAAGTATCTTATATCTTCCATGGCTTGTTTTCCTGTTTTAATAATTACTCAAGTTTCGCACTCCTGATTTCCGTCGCTGTTAAGACGGTAAGGGGTAAAAATAACATTTTTATCCCTTACCGTCTATGGCTTTGAATAAACGAAAGGGTGGGAAACTGGCTCAATTAAAATGCCGAATAAATCCATAGACCTGTTGATATTACCAAAGCGATTACCTGTACAGGGATGAATCTTTTCATCTCCTTTTCAACGCCGGAAGGTGATGTAAAGGGGGTGGCGCCTGTAAAATTCATGGACAGGTAGGAGCTTATGGCCACAATAAATAAAAACAGGCTGATAAAGGCTGCAACCCCATAAATTGCCGATGAAATCAATAGGAACAAGAGTGCGGCAAACACAGCCCCGGATATAATACCTTTTGCAGCAAACTCCTTAAACGGGATGTAAGGCAGCAGTGTGGGGGTAATGACAGCACCGGAAATAATCCCAACAATAAGGGCCAGGACAGATACCATCCCCCGTCCAAATGCGCTTGAAAATGAAAAGATGCCCGGCCCGAACCCGGACAGAAAAATTAAAACCACAGAGGTTATCAAAGCGGGCTTAAGGATCGTGTTCAATTCAACCGGTGTTAGAATAAGTCTTTCAATAAAAGTAAAGGTAACCATTCTCATCTTCTTATCAGCTTTTCTATTGTTTCCCAGAAAAGCCGGGATGTCTTTTGCCCTGACAGGGCCGTATACCACTCTGAAGCCGGATTCTCTTTTTACCGTTTTCGCAGCCACTCCGGTTGCACCCAGTTGAGGAACAATAACTCTTTTATGGTCAACCACTTTTTCAAGGGAACAAAGCTTTATTCTTTTAACCAGTTCTTTTGTGGAAAATGTTCCTTTTCCGGCAGCGCACCAGACATTTACACCCCTGGTATCCAAAACAAGAATCCAGGCATTAATATTTTCCAACTCCCGCCTCAGATGGTCAAAGGTCAGTTTGAAATTTGCTGTAATCATGACCTCTGAAGTCTTATCAGGATTTCCAACACAATAAAGCCCCGGTGCAACTTTGTAGTTATTCCTGCCAATACCGCTTCTAACCATTATGGTTGCTTTAATGTCACTTTTATCCATTTTGGTTTTTACTTTTGGAACAAGGCCTGTATCGCTTAAAATGAAATCTTCAACAAATGAGCTTAGTATATATCCCGGTTTCTCATAATCAGCAAAAGTATTCTTTGGTTCTATCCCGCAGCCGGCCTGCGTATAATCCATTTTGAGCATGATTGAAACACCTGTTGACTGAAGTCCGCTGACAGGTTCCTTGTTGCCGTGGTTATCACACCCGCAGCTACATCCAGGATCTAATGATTCTTTCATTTTAACTCCAAAGCCAATTTCAAAACGCCCTCTTTTGTCCTATATCTGCGTCCCCGATGAAGCGGGATCTACGCTTCGCTTCGACAGGCTCAAATTTTAATCCTCGAAATACTCTGTGTATTCCTGTGGTTAAAATTTTCGCCTTCCTTGATCTCGAACAGATAAGCGGAGACTTCGAAATTGAACATTTTGAAACTGGCTCTCCATAATTATAAATTTGACACATACTTTTTAAATTTATTCAGCACGTCAAAATCGACACAGTAACATGTCTTTGGCCCTTCAATTTCACCATGGACAATGCCTGATTCTTTAAGCAGTTTAAGATGCTGGCTGATGGTTGACTGGGAAAAGGGGAAA
>JAFDBA010000224.1 GCA_019313505.1 Deltaproteobacteria bacterium | reverse complement strand
TGAAGGTCAAGGCCTGCCGGAACGGGTCCGGCGAATTGAAGAAAAAATGGAACAAAAACAAGAGGGTCTACTGGCAAAATGGGCGGATAAAATAACCCTGAGCGGGCTCATAGAGGCCGAAGCTTGTTACGAAAATTATGACTATGATAATCCTGCGACTGATGATGATGACTCGAGCGATATTACCCTCGCTACAGTGGAATTAGGGGTTGATGTGGACATTATAAAACATGTCAAAGGGCATGTGCTCTTCTTATGGGAAGAGGATGATACCGAGCCCGTGGACGTGGATGAGGGGTTTATTACCCTGGATGGAGAGGATGTGGTGCCCCTTTATCTGAATGTGGGCAAGCTTTATGTTCCCTTCGGCAATTTTGAAAGCCATTTTATCAGCGATCCTTTAACGTTAGAGCTTGGTGAGACCAGGGAGAGCGCATTAACTGTAGGATATGTGAATGAATGGATGGATGTTTCCGTAAGTGCCTTTAACGGGGATATCGATGAAACAGGAGAAGATAATCATATAGAGAGCTATGTTGCTGCTGCTTCATTTTCCGTTCCCGAGGAACTCATTTCGAATTTTGGCATTACGGCCGGAGTGTCCTACATAAGCAATATTGCGGATAGCGACGGTCTTGAGGGAGAAACTCCAGACCAAATTAAAGACTATGTGGATGGATTTAGCGCCTTTTTAAGCATATCTTTTATGGATAAATTTTTCTTTGAGTTTGAATATCTTGGGGCCCTTGATGAATTTGAAGCCGGAGAATTGTCATTTGACGGGGGAATGGAATTTCAGCCCGAAACATGGAATTTCGAACTTGCGTATGCGGCAACGGATCGGCTCGAAGTTGCGGTCAAGTATGAGGGCGGGGACGACTTAGGTGATTTTCTTCCCGAAGATCAGTATGGCGCGGCAGTCACCTATGGGCTGTTTGAGAATACATCCCTGTCTCTCGAATATCTGTACGGAAAATTTGAGAATGATGACGAAAGGAATCTATTTACCACACAGCTTGCTGTTGAGTTTTAACTAATTTACAACACGGGTGTTCTGGCGCTTTTGCGCCGGAACACCTTATATAATGACTCAAGATTTGTGCTTGTGAGGTATCCTGCCGGATTGATGAATATGAATATGGGAGTGGGGGACAATGGCCTCATCAGAGGAAATCTTCCCCTTTATCATAGCATATATCCTATCCGTGGTTTTTGAGATGAAATCAAAATTGTGAGAGATGAAAATGTAGGATAGCTCTAATTTCCTTAAAATATCTGTTATTTTTTCTTCTGTTTCTTCATCCAGTCCATTGGTAGGTTCGTCAAGGAGAAGGACATCCGGGTTCATGGCAAGGACCGTAGCAAGAGAGACGAGCCTTTTTTCACCACCTGAAAGCTTGTAGGTTATCCTGTCCTCAAAACCGGAAAGATCAAGCCTGGCAAGTGTCTTTATGGCAATGTCTCTTGCTTCTTCCGGCGATTTCCCCAGGTTTAGCGGGCCAAAGGCTACATCTTCGAGGACTGTGGGACTGAATAATTGGTCATCAGGATCTTGAAAAAGGAGTCCTATCCTTTTTCTGGCCTCCCTAAAATCTTTTTCCTTTTTTGCCTGCCTGCCAAAAAGTTCGACTGTCCCTGAACAGGGCTTCAATAGACCCAGGATAATATGAAAAAGCGTGGTTTTACCGCTGCCGTTCGGCCCCACAAGACCGATCCGGTCCCCTCGATGGAGGTGAAAACTCAGGTTATCAAGTACGGGTTTATCTGCTGAATATGAAAATGATAACCCTGTTAAATTAATAATCAGGTTGTTACGACCCATTGCAAAACCGCCAATCCTGAAATTATAGCCGACATCAGGGACAGACAAAAGATGTCTTCCATTTTGAGGGAAAATTGTGTCAGTGAATAATACCTGTTGTTAAATCCTCTGCAACGCATGGCCTTGTGGATTCTTTCCGCCCGGTCATAACTTTTGACCAGAAGCATTCCCACAAGATAGGCATAACTCTTGTAGGTGTGCATATTTGTTCGAGGTACAAACCCACGCATTTTCATTGCGTTTGTCAGTCTGCGATACTCCTTATAAATTACATGGATATAGCGGAAAGTAAACAAAAAAAGGTGTGTCATTTTATCCGGAAAATAAAGTTGCTCCATGGCATGGCCCAGTGAAAAAATCGGTGTTGTGGACAGAAGAGCAATCATGGTTAAAAGGATAGAATTGCTTTTGACCGTAATTTGGCCGGCAAGTAATATCCCTTCTTTGGTTGCTATAAACGGTCCTATGGCAAACAATCCTTCGCCTTTATATGTAAACGGAAGAACAAACCAGAGGAAGAGGATTAATCCATTGACCAATAACAATCTGTAGAAGACTTTTTTTATTGGAAGTTTGGCAATGGCCACAAGAAATAGCGATATGGCCAGTGCGGGAAGCAATGCTAAAAATCTGCTTGATATGGCAACAATCACAGAAAACAGTGTGACTACGATAATTTTAACCCTTGGATCCAGGCTATGAATAATGGAGTTGCCTGTGGCGAATTGTTCTTCAATCATCTTGGATTTCTAAACCTCAACCCGGACAAACCGGAAAAAATTGCCACAAAGGCACGAAGACACAAAGGAAAACTATTTTATTTAAAATCATCTTAGTGACTTAGTGTCTTAGTGGCGAAAATGAACTAACGTTTTTTTCCTCTGCTTATAAAATATAGCGCGACTCCCATGAGTCCGAAGATATAGCCTATACCTCCGATTATTTCGGTGAAAGAGGGCTCATTATGCTTTGATTCGGTCATCATCCTGACAATCGGCCTGAGTTTCTTATCCAGGGAATCATCAACAATCTTCTCGACCTCTTCTTTGCTTAACCCGATACCTATCGGCCCGGAAACTTGGGCACTTTTTTTCTCTACAATATTGCCTGCTTCGCGAATTTCCGATTCCGGGACCGTCCACTCTGCTTTATGGCCCATGGCGGCATTAAGGACGATCCTTAGATCAGTTAGTTCGGGTATTTTAAAAGAAAATTCCCCCTTGTTATCGGTTTTTCCCTCCAGGAGTTTTTTGCCTTCCTTATCAAATATTACAACCGGTGCATTAATGGCCTTTTTCCCTCCGCTAAATTTACTCTCAGTGAAAACAGTGTCTCCCTCAACCCAGGCAAAAATCATTACCTTATGGGCA
>JAFDBA010000223.1 GCA_019313505.1 Deltaproteobacteria bacterium | reverse complement strand
TCAACTGGACGATGAAAGACTTGGGAGGGGATTTGCGGTCATTGCCTATGGGAAGCTTGGTGGGTTTGAACTCGGGTATGACTCCGACCTTGACCTGGTTTTTCTTCATGCAGGAATTCAAGGGCAGACCCGTGGCGGCAAGTATCCTATAGATAATGCCCAGTTTTTTTCCCGGCTGGGACAGAGAGTCCTCCATATCTTAACAACGCATACGGCTGCCGGTATGCTGTATCAGCCGGATATGCGGCTACGGCCCAGCGGTAGTTCCGGCATTCTTGTCAGCCATATCCAGGGGTTTAAAGAGTATCAGATGAACAAAGCCTGGACATGGGAACATCAGGCCCTTATCAAGGCAAGACCCATAAGCGGTGATATTCAGATGGCAAAACGATTTGAGCAGATACGCAACCAGGTGATTACCCGGCCCAGAATCATGAGCAAGCTTCAAGAAGAAGTTGTGGATATGCGCAAGCGGATGCGCAGAGAACTCTCAAGCCATGAACCGGAACTTTTCGATCTCAAACAGGATACGGGGGGAATTGTTGATATTGAATTTCTGGTTCAGTATCTGGTGCTTTTAAAGTCCAGTGAATATAACGAGCTGACCCGGTGGACCGATAATGTCCGTCTTCTAGAAACCTTAAACAAAACAGGTATAATTGAAGACCCTATAGCCCGCCTTCTCAAAGAAGCCTACCTGACCTATCGGGCGGCGGTTCACCAACTCAGCCTCCAGGAGAAACCTGCCAAAGTGCCTGAAAATAAATTTCGCAGCTTACGGAAAAAAGTCCATGAAATCTGGAATGAGTTTATTTTGTCCTGAAAAACCTGGTCCTTTGGGCCAGGTCAGAGTCCTTTGGCTCTGCCTGAAGAATTGCTGCAAGAGTTTGAAGTGAACTAAAGTTTAAAGTGAGCTAAAGTCAAGGAATTCTGTCAATTATATAAAAACATCGGAGCGAAGCGACACCATAACTTTAGGCACTTTAGATCACTTTAGGCACTTTTAACTTATACGGTTTTGAGTAAAATATCCCCTTTCAGGGGTAACCCAAAGCCGGGCCCTCTGGACCCGGATATTTACGCATGTAGAATGAATTTACTTGCGTTTATCACATTCCTGTAAATCACTTTTACGGAACAACACTCGTCGGGACACCTTCATACGGCGTTCTTTTCTTGGATTTAAACTCCCGGGGGTCTCGCATGGTCTTTAATATTTCAATGCTATTCTTTAACCCTCTGTTAAGCCGGCACATGTCAATAGCCATCCCGGCAACCTGAGCCACAGCCTGAATAAAATTCACATCCTCCAAAGTAAATTCCCATGGTTCGGCCGTGTAAACTCGCAGAGCACCAATGACATTACCCAGACTCGTGATCGGAACAGACAGTATTGAGGCGATCCCCTCTTTTTCCGCCGCTTCGGGGTACTGAAGCCTGGGATCGTCAGTGACATCATAAATGGCCACAGGCCCATCTTCCAGGGACGAAGCAATGGAGCGCAGGGCGCTCACAGGGCCTTTATCCAGATATTCATCACTCAGACCGAATGTGGTGGCCAGCTTCAGTTCATTGGTTTTTCGATTAACCATAAACATTGCACAACCCTTGACATTCAAAGCTGTTTTGACACTCTCCACCGTTACCAAAACAATTTCTTCCGGATCCCTGGTCGAAGAGATGGCATCGGTAACCTTAAGCAGTGTTTCATAATTCAATATTTGTTTTTTCATGGTTCCCTCCTTTCGTCTGGAATATTTATCATTGAATTTATAGAAAATTATTTTATTGTTCTGATTTCTTGACGAAACTTTTGGGATCTTTTTCATTTTAATTCAGTTTTAAACTGTTAAGGCCCGGAAGAATCAGTGGTCAACTTTTAGACTCCCAACAGAACGGACATCGTTCTGTCAGGAACAAGGTATGCAAATTTTGAGGGGTTTCTCCATAGGGTAACCTTTTGAGAAAAAACTCGAGAATTTTGGCAAACCCTTTTTTGAAGAACTTAGATTAAAATAAACTTTTTATTTATCTATTTTTTTGTTCTCTTTTGTCAATGGGGGGATGGGTTCATTTTTATAGGGAAAT
This sequence comes from Deltaproteobacteria bacterium, assembly GCA_019313505.1. Lineage (GTDB taxonomy): Bacteria > Desulfobacterota > Desulfobacteria > Desulfobacterales > UBA11574 > S5133MH16. The sequence goes on along the minus strand of JAFDBA010000223.1, from coordinate 1,108 downwards.
ATCCCTAAAATATAGGGATTTGTCCCAGACTATTGTTTTAGCTGACTTCCGTTAATGCCGAGTATTAAATGTATTGCCAAAAATGTTTCAACCTCGTGCCTTGCCAATACATATCATCCTACGAATATCATTAAAGATTTCCAACCAAAACCGAAAGTATCATTAGTGCGGCATAGATTTAATGTTCAAGGCAGAAACATTGAATGGCTATTGAACGGCAATCGAGAAGAATTTATGTGTATGTTGGTATGAATTGCTTATGGTTATCCTAAAAGTTCCCGAACCGCATTTAAAAGCTTTTCCCGTGCAACAGGCTTGGCAAATGTGTATCGTGCTCCAAAACTTTTGGCCATACTCAGATATTGCTCTGGATCGATTCGTCCCCCTCCGGTAATGGCGATAATCTTGACATCCGGGAAATCCCGGCTAAGTTCCATGATGGTCTCTATGCCCTCCTTTTCCGGAATGATAAGATCTGTGACAATCAGGTCGGTGGGATTTTACCGATAGAGTCGCAAACCCTCTTTTCCGTTAGAAGCGTCTATTACCTCATAACCTTCCCGCTCTAATGTCTGGCGGAGCATGTCCAGTATTTGTGGATCATCGTCTATGATAAGAATGCGTGCCAATAGTTATTTCTCCTTTCCTTCATCAAGCACTTTCCTGATGGTTCTGGCAATCTGGTCTCTAACAATAGGTTTCATAAGAAATTCGCGAATGCCCAAAGCTTTGGCCTTGTTTGAGTCTGTTATTTCGCTGAACCCTGTGCAGAGTATAATCGGAATATCAGATCTTATCTCTAAAAGTTTAGGGGCCAGTTGAACACCGGTCATATTCGGCATGGTCATGTCGGTGATGACAAGATCGAATTTATCCGGACCGGCTCTGAAGGCTTCTAATGCATCCAGACTGCTTGTGCGAATTGTAACCTGATACCCTAAGCGTTCTAAAGTCTGTTTTACCATGCGAACAATCGGCTCTTCATCGTCCACAAGCAAGAACCCCTCCCTTTTCACGCATGGCATGATAAGCATTGGTACCAAGGTTCATAACCACCTGGTGGATCTGGGTGGGATCGGCCATCACCGGCTTGCAATATTCATCAATA
>JAFDBA010000058.1:13329-23543 GCA_019313505.1 Deltaproteobacteria bacterium | reverse complement strand
CATGCCCTTACTATTAAGGCTACCGTTATAATTGAAAAAATCCGTTTTACCACTTTTGTGTGGACCAACCATAGCGCCATAGTTGTCGGTGAAGCCAACCACCTGCCACATTTTCCCATGAAAATCAAAGCTGAACGCGTATGCCGTTCCCCCAAGCGCCAAAGATAAAATTGCCGCCAACATAAGATTAAAACAACCTTTTTTCATTTCCCCCCCCATTCTTCTCCTGATTTTTATGAAAATTTCACCAATACCCTGTCACAAAAAATTTAGTCTTTTCCTCCTTTATTTGTTATATTTTTTCAACTTTAGTTTTGATATATTTAGTAAAGCGCGCCGTTAATTCCATAATACTCAAAAAAACCGGACTTTTTACAAAATAGTCAATATCAAGTTAAATAGGACGCAGATTTTCGCAGACCCGCCTGCCATGCGAGGCACAAGCGGGCAGGTATACACAGATAATATTGTTGTTTTGCAATTTGAGAATTTTGACAATCTGTGTTCATCTGAGTCCAAAAAAGGAAATTCCTACACTATTGTCATCCGCCCAGTTTATTCTTGACTAAGATCTCTTTCAAACCTATATTTTAGACCCTATATCTAAATAAATTATTTTTAAACATTTAAAGATTACAGGAGGTATCGTTTTGAACAACCTTTTTACGCGTGTCACTATTTTATCAGCAATACTTTCTTTTTTTCTTTCTTTGAACAGCGTTTACGCCGAAAAGATCACCGTGGGCAAAATCGTAAAAGAGCTCAGCCCATTGGAAGCTACAGTAATTAAAGTTCCCGACGGACGATACCTTGTCAATATGGGAACCGACAATAACGTCAAAAAAGGCAATCTCTGGACCTTGTATTCCACAGGTGAGCAGGTGATTGAGCCTATCACAGGCAACAAACTCGGTGCGTTGCCTGTGCCTCTTGCGATTTGCAAAGTTACAAGAGTGGAAAAACACTTTTCGGAAATATCGGTTAAGTGCTTTAAGGAATCATGCAAAATTAAATCAGGGATCACGGCACAACGCTACCGCGAAATCAAAACCATGTTTCAGGACGTTAACGGGTCCTCATACCGCCTGTACGAACTGATAAGAGGCAAGCTACCATCACTTGACTGGCAGGGATACCAAAGCATTGAAAATTCTTCTGATGCCGCACAACTTCCCGAAGGTGTGGTGATCGTTGCGGATAAGGGAAAAGTTATCATCTGGAGTGGTGGTGAGATATTGTCGATATATGATGAAATGACTTCTGTCGGAGGTCTTTCCCAACCTGCGCTCACCCAATCGACGCTATCCGTGACTGAAAAAAAAGAAGGCGACTTAAGCCAAAAAGCCGTCACAGGCCAGCCGGGAATAATGATTCCTGGCCTGAGTACAAATCTGAAAATAGAAAATTACAGAGCTGTCGCCAGCATTGGCTATCGAGTCAACAATCTGGGGATAATAGAACCTGATAGAGCAAAAACACCTTATTTCATTTACCTCAGCAATAAAACCCTTTATGCCCAGGCCGTCGGAGCCGGGGAAAGTTATCAGTATGCCTATAAAGGTTTTGGTAATGTGTTCAATATGTCGCTGGGGCCGAACGGACTCATAGCTCTTAACATCTATATCCAGGGCGAAGGCATGGATTCACGAATTCTCAAATTCTCAACCGGCGGATTCACAGTCCTTACAAAGGATATCGAATATATTTTAGAATTTCTGGATATGAACGGAAACGGTATTAATGAATCTTTGGTCGGCCAGGACTTTGATACGGAAAGTTTTTTCGGATCCAGAGTTTTTCGCCTTGCCGTTGATGATTCTGGCAAAATAACGCAACATGATTCCCTGGCTACTCCCAAGGGTTTCAATCTGCTTGGAGCGATTATGGCCGACCTTGACGGAAACGGAATTAATGAAACGGCCTACTATAATCCCGGGAGGAAGCTGGTTATATATGAAGCCAACCAACAGAAATGGGAATCACCATCCTCTTTTGGCTCCATAAAATCCATGCTTATTGACGACATTGTAAATGATTCCAATGCACCCAGAGGTGTGCCTGTATGGCCTCAATCGGCCTTGTTTAGTGCAGATAATGCCCTTTTTGCAGTAGTACCAGCCAACCAGGCCGGCATCTGGGGTATGGTAGGCGGCAGCCCAAAAAATGGCAGAATCGGACTCCTTTGTCCTAATAACGGAACATACACTTTCAGGTTGCTGACCACTAAGTTCCAGGGGCCGGTCCAATCAATTTTTACGTATAATAATGAACTTTATATTGCTGTTGTTGAAGGAAACGCCTTTACCGGCCAAGGTAAAACCCATATTCTTGCGTTACCCATGAACGTACTTAAGAAAAGCATAAAGTAACCGATTAAGGGTTCACGAAAAAATAAGTTTACAATTTTGGGAGTTGAGGCTCTCAGCTGGCAAGGCGCGAAAACCTAAGGAATATCAGGCATATTTCGAGTTTTCGCAACGCAGCCAGGCGAGATGCATCGGCATCCAAAACGTGAAGTTATTTTTGAGTGAACCCTAAGCCTCTGTATTTTTGGAATAGCCCTGAACCTCCTTCGAAAAAAGCTAACATCGTATGGAAAAGACTAACCGGGAGTAAACTTTCCTTTTATAAAAGCAATATCGTGTAAACAAACGCTACAGTTACTGCATAAAAAGCTACAGTCATATAACATATTGAAATTAAATATTAATATATATCAATCCTCCTCATATCGCCTCAATGTGTAGCCAAATTAATCACAACCCTCTCATTTTCTAAGATCATTCTTGTTTCATTTACGGCAATAAGATCCAGAAAAATTCAATGATTTCAATAAGAAAAGATCAAAGTAATCTATTTGCTCATATGTGGCATTTTTATTGCAATTAAAAGATCAACATGGATCATCAGTTAACGTGAGAGGAGGCCGCTAAAATGAAAACAAAAAATAAGCCGGATAAAAAAGGAAGAAGAATGAGTTTCGGAAACCCTGCCGAGACAAGAGAGCATCCGCCCGAATGGGTCGAGCATTTAAAAACACGCTACAGGGGTTCATCACGGCCATGCCGTCATGCTTTTATGGGACTTATCAATATTCCAAAGATCTGTGCATTTAACTATGAATGCTTTCATTGTGCTTTTGACCAGATGCTGGATGAACCTGGCTGGACGAATATGGTCTTGTTCAATTCATCCTTAGCTTCAGCGACAATTTAGTATTTGGTTATTCAAAACGTATCCTGCTCAAAACCGGATAGAATAGGATACCGCCGGAACAAGACCATGCAGGATAAAGGAGGTTAATAAAATGAAAAGAATAGGAGTCATAGATCAAAAAAGGAAAAAGAAGCGGGTTATGGGATTCCAGGTGGTTGAAGATAAATGTATTTGGATGAAGGCCGGAATTGTCAATTTCCGATTATGTGACAATGCCTATGATTGCTACAATTGCCCCTTTGATAAGGGGATGCGGCGTACAATGGAGTCCGGGCGCCAGACCGAAACGGAACGGAAAGAACCCGCATGGGTTGAGCATTTAAAAACACAGTATCAGGGATCAGAGCGACCCTGCAGGCATCACTTAACTGGACGTATCGATGCTCCGAAGATCTGCCCCCTGAACTACGAATGTTTTCATTGTACTTTTGACCAGATGCTGGATGAACTCGATTTTGAACAACTCCACAATCCACCCAACTACGATTTAGCATCCGGTTACCGCATGGCCGACGGCTATTATTATCACATGGGCCACAATTGGGCTCGTTTCGAGCATGGGGGACGACTCAGGGTCGGATTTGATGATTTCCTGGTGAAGTTATTCGGTGGATTGCAATTTCTCGCCCTTCCGCCTCTGGGGACCACCCTGACAAAAGATCAGGTCGGACTGACTTTCGGTCGAGAAGATCATAAAGCCGCAGCCCTGTCCCCGGTAACCGGTACGGTTCTGGCAGTAAACCATAAGGTCCGGGAGCATCCCGAAATCACCCATGAGGATCCTTACCATGAGGGGTGGCTATATATACTGGAACCTGATATGCCGAAAAAAAATCTAAGAGGACTCTATTATGGTAATGAGGGCATTCAGTGGATGGAACAAGAAAGTCAGAAACTGTTGAATCTCATGGGACCGGAATATGAACAACTGGCAGCAACAGGTGGTCAGCCCATTAGCGATGTGTTCGGTAATTTTCCTGAGCTCGGATGGGATTTACTAACGAAAACGTTCCTTAGAACTAATAAGATTTAGGCGAAGAAGACGATCTTTAAGAAAAGTTGAGCAGTACCTGCACAGATAAATGGGTGTCTCATCCAGGTCTTGGATATCTCCCGAGAAATGCATGAGGCACCTTTTCTCCCGGCAATGGAGAAGATTAAAAAGATGGCCTAATTCATGAAGGGCAACTTTTGCCGCCCTCTCAAAAATCAGTGACGATGGAGAGGAAGAGCCATCCGGATTCTTGCCCAGTCTGAACAAGGAGACCAGTGCGAATTTCCCCCCCTGTTTTGCCTCGCCAAAGACGTGCGTAAAAATGGGAATAAAGAGGTCCGGATTAAGAACACCGATGACCTTGTCATAATCTTTAAACCTCATAGACTCAAATGCTTTGAGAATAATGCCCGCATTGTACTGAAACCGTCTTTCATCAAGAGCATATTCAGGATGTTCCAGGGGTGGCAGGATTTGTACGGAAAGATTAAAATAGCCGGAGATATGTGCCGCGATGACCTTTAAGGCAATTTCGGGAACTTCTCCAAGAGGAACCACGCCAACGAGTCTTTTTTTTGAGCTCATGAAAAATTCGGGCTAAACCCTTCTTTCTAAATTAAACCGTTTAATCTTTTTATGCAAGGTAACACGGTTGATTTCCAGAGCTTTGGATGCCTGAGTCACATTCCAGTTATATTCTTCAAGGATCTGTTGAATATGCTGCTTTTCAACTTCTTGCAGGGACAGAGGCCTTGATAAGGGAGCGGGAGAAGACCGAAGGAAAGCAAAATCCTTAATCCCGAGTGTCCTGGATTGGGCAAGCACCACAGCTCTTTCAACGGCATTTTCCAATTCCCTGACATTTCCAGGCCAGTCGTAGCGTTTTAAGAGTTCCGTTGCATTACGGGTGACGCGATCGACCTGTTTTGTGGTTTCATGTCCGTACTTTTCGAGAAAATGCTGAATTAATAAGGGAATATCCTCCTTTCTTTTCTTTAGCGAAGGAATGTCGATCATGATTACATTAATGCGGTAAAAAAAATCCTCTCTGAAAGAGCCGTCGGTAATTCCTTTTCCCAAATCTCGACTGGTGGCTGAAATTAGTCGAAAATCCACATCAACAGGCTCCCTGCTCCCGATACTGGTTATCTTCTTTTCTTCCAGAACGCGCAGCAGATCGATCTGCATTTTCGGGCTGATTTCTCCAATTTCGTCAAGGAACAGGGTACCCCCTGAAACCACTTCCAAAAAACCCTTACGGGCATGGGTTGCTCCGGTGAAAACCCCTTTCTGATGCCCAAAAAGTTCACTTTCCAGCAGGGTGTCCTGTAGTGCACCGCAGTTAATCGCAATAAAAGGAAGATGGGATCGACGGCTTTTTGCATGTATGGCTTTTGCAACCAACTCTTTCCCGGTACCGGTTTCCCCGATCAACAGAATAGAAGAGTCGCTCTGGGCAACCTCAGGGATCAGGTTGAAAATATCTTCCATTGGGGGAGACTGTCCGATAATGTTATCAAACCGGGTAATTTCCTCCAAACGCCCTTTCAGATAGTTGTGCTCGAATAAAAGTTTCTTTTGATGTGATATCCTCTCCATTACAAGGGAAAGTTGATCCGGCTTGAAGGGCTTGAGCAGGTAGTCGCTGGCCCCGATTCGCATGGCTTCTACCGCCGATTCAATGGATCCATATGCAGTTCTATGCCATCCATTTTGGGCATCTTGATATCCACAAACAAGAGCTGAAAAGGGTACTTTTCCAATTTATCCAAAGCCTCAAAGCCCGATGAAGCGGTATCCACCACATGGCCATATTTTTTAAACCAGTGGAAAAGAGATTCCCGGACGATTTCTTCATCATCCACAACCATGATGCTCATCTTTTCATCCATAGTCTTCCTCCATCACAGGACATAACAAGTTAATGGGTGGAAAAATTCAAAACAAATGAAGTCCCCTCTCCCACTTTACTGCTTACCTTAATATTACCTCCATGATTTTTTATAACGCTGTGAACAATGGATAATCCAAGCCCGGTACCTTCTCCTTGTTCCTTTGTGGTAAAAAATGGGTCAAAAATGTGGTCCAGGTTTTCCCTGGAGATTCCATATCCGGTGTCCACAATTTCTACCCGCACATTCTTTTTTGCCCTTTCCAGTTTGGAAATTATGTTCAATTGTCCACCCTGGGGCATCGCTTCAATAGCGTTGAAAATCAGATTAAGAAAGCATTGTTGTAGCTCGTGGCTATCACCATGTATCATTAATAATTCCGGATATAGATAGCTAATCAGGTCAACATTGCGAAGTTCCATTTTATGGCGCGTCAGGGTAATGACCGCATCAAGGACTTCGTTAAGATCTATATCCTTGTGTTCCCTGGGACTTTCACGTGAAAATGAAAGCAGACCGGAAACAATACTTCCACAACGTTCCAATTCTTTGGACATGAGAAAAAGATATTTTTTAAACTGCTCCAGATCTTTTGAACTCGGCTTACCTTCGGCCAGGATTTCCTGCATTAAATAGCTGAATGTCAATAACCCCTGAATGGGGTTGTTAATTTCGTGAGTGCAACTGGCCACTAATTTGCCCAGCGAAATCATGCGATCTTCTTGAATCAGTTTTTGAAAATCAGATTTTAATTCCTTCACCTTCATGTCCCATCGGTGTGATAATTCATCTGTGATATCCCTCCATACCTCAATGATATGAAAAATTTCACCGTTTTGATCCTTTAAAGGATAAGTGACTATATTGCAGTATGTTGCGTGGCCTTCCGGGGATAGATGCTCGTGGATAACATGTGCAGATATGCCGGTTCTCAGAGTTTCCACCATGGGGCATTCCATTTCGGGCTGTGAACTCGAACACGGAGCACTGTAACCATGGGAAATTTCGTAACAGTTTGCTCCAATAACCTCTTCTTTCGATTTATTTACAGCCGTTAAGTATGCTTCATTTGTTTCAACGATCGTAAAATCTGTATTTAAAATCACAATTGCAGCCGTACTTTGCTGAATAAGAAAGTCTGAAAATGTCTTTTCAATAACCAATAGCCGTTCTGCTGATTCAAGGTTCTGATTAACGTCGAAGAGTCTTCTCATTAAACCGCCGATGTTGTGTTCCAGTACTCCGACCTTTTTAGGTCTGAAGCGTATGATTTCAAGCCACACTTGTCTGCTGCCGGTCAGATCAATAATACTATTGATATTTTTTATCTTGAAAAGGTCCTTAAAATTACTGGTGGTATATATTCCCAGTTTATTGGCCAAAACAAAACCTTCAGCCTCCGGGTTGATGTCACAAACCCCCAATATATTAATGTTTAGATAAGGCAATGGTTCACTCTGGAGAAGCTCTATGAAGAATTTACAGGCTCTGCCTCCGCCCACGATCGCCAGATTCACGGCATGGGCCATTCCATCGGTCAAAAAAAGCGATTTTCTCGTACCATATCTGTTTTTTTGATTCTTTTCTTTCATGATCTTATCCTATTGATTTATATCGCTCATTCTCTAACAGGTCAAGCCGAAACCAAATTGTTCATTATTTTTAATGTTCCAGAATTTTATGAATTATGTTTATCTTTTAACTAAAACTCGCAAAAAGTATTATTGAAAAGTTGCCTAACCTTTGTGCAACTAACCGAAAATATCACTTTTTGTCGTGGTAAAAATGTGAATACCCGGTTGACTTCCGATGGGGGATATGATTGATTGTTAAGGAGTTTGGCGAAACTTAATTAGATGATTTACCTGTCCCGCCTTGATAATTTTCAAACCATCCGGCACAAGCACATAGAATTTTTAAATATGCCGATATGGAGTCTGATATGCATAAAAATATGGAAAAAGAATATTTACTCAAGGCCGTTTCCGCGTTCAAAAGAAGGTTCACGGTGATTTCGCCGGAATACAAAATTCTGGCTTTAAGCTCACAGCTTAATAAGATGACCGACTCTGAAATCATCGGGCAGCACTGCTACAAAGTATTCTACGATCGTTCTTCACCCTGCGAAAACTGTTCGGTAAAAATAACTAAAGAAAAAGGGAAACCTGCCTTAATGCCCAAGCCAGGAAATTTTTTGGATCTGGATGAAATGCCGTGTTATTTTGCTTATCCGATCTTTTCCGGAAATGAAATTGAAGCCTTTGTAAGCATGGATTTTGATCTTCCCACCAGAGGAGGGCTTGAAGATAAGCTGCACCGATCAAATGCTTTATTACGGAATCTGATTCTCAGTTCTGTGGACTGTGTTATTGCGGCAGATATGAATGGAAAGATTCTCATCTTTAACGATGCAGCAGTCGAGGTTTTCGGTTACACTGAAGATGAAGCGCTTACTACTCTCAATGTTCGAAATATTTACCCCGGCAACCAAGCGTTTGAGGTTATGCAAAACCTCAGAAGTGAGAAATACGGCGGAAAGGGAAAACTTAAATTATATCATATAGATGTTATAAATAAAAATGGCGAAAACATTCCCATCAAACTGAATGCATCCATAATTCATGAAAAAGGGCAGGAAATAGCGACCATCGGTTTCTTTCGTGATATGCGCGAGGAGATTCGAATAAAAAATGAATTGGAAAATACCCAGATTCAGCTCTTGCAGGCAGAAAAGATGTCTTCTCTCGGCAAACTGGCCGCTGGGGTAGCCCACCAATTAAACAACCCCCTGGGAGGAATTACTCTGTTTGCCAAGCTTATCCAGGAAGAATATGACCTGGAGGAGGGGGCCAAAGAAGACTTAGGCCGCATCCTGAAAGACGCCCAAAGATGCCGTGATACGGTGAAGGAACTGCTGGAATTCACGAGACAGACCCGCCATTTAATGCGGCCTTATGACGTCAACCAGGCGATTTCCCGGACTCTGTTTCTTCTCGAAAGCCAGACCCTGTTCCAGAATATAGATATAGAAAGAGACCTGAACTCATCACTCCCCCTTGTTCAGTCTGATATCCAGCAACTTAATCATTTGTTTATGAACATCATTCTCAATGCCGCCCAGGCCATGGAGGGAAAGGGGAGACTCACGGTAAAAAGCAGCCTGTTGTCGGATGGCAACCGGGTTTGCATAGAAATATCCGATACAGGTCCTGGAATACCCGAGGATATTCTTCCCCACATTTTTGAACAATTTTTCACCACTAAAGAAGAGGGAAAAGGAACCGGTCTGGGTCTCAGTCTGGCTTACACTATCGTGAAAAATCACGGCGGCAATATCATGGCAAAAAACAAGCCGGGACAAGGAACGACATTTATTATTGAGTTTCCCATTGCGGATATGGGAAACGAAGGAGAAGAAAGTGGAGATAAAATCTGACGCCATAATATTGGTTGTGGACGATGAACAGGATATCCGGGATGCATCTGAACGAATCCTTACCCGAATCGGTTTCCAGGTTCTAAAGGCATCTCGCGGGGACGAAGGGCTGGCTACCCTGAAAAAGGAGAAAGCTTCCATTGTGCTTTTAGATTTGAGAATGCCGGGCATGGACGGATTGGAGGTTCTCAAACACATTCGTGCGCTGGACCAGTCAATTCAAGTCATCGTGATCACAGGATACGCCACGATAGAAACAGCCATTGAAGCCATGAAACTGGGGGCCTATGATTTTATCTCGAAACCCTTTGAGCCTGATCAGTTACGTATCGTAGTTAATCGCGCCTGGGAAAAAATATGCCTCACTCAGCAGGCTGAAAAGCTGGAGGAAGAAAGAAAAAGGACTCTGGCTGATCTGGATACAGAGAAAAGCCGCATCCATACTATTTTAGAATCTTTTCCGAGCGGTGTGGTTGTAACAAACTCCAAAGGCAAGGTGGTTTTGATGAATCCGGCATTCAGAAAGCTTCTCCACCTTGACCCCGGCCTGAAAACGGGCAACCCGATTGAGGATTATGTGCCGGATAAAAAACTTTGTAACCTTATAACGGAAATTTCACAGGGAAAACATGTGGACTATGATGATATTCCTGATTATGAATTTTCTCTTTCAGAC
>JAFDBA010000058.1:0-13282 GCA_019313505.1 Deltaproteobacteria bacterium | reverse complement strand
GCCTGTTCTCGGCGAAAGAAAAGAGTGTCTGGGAGCAGTTCTAAATATTGTGGATATTACATCCATGAAGCTTCTGGATCAGCTTAAATCAGAATTCGTTGCAAAAGTGTCCCATGAACTTCGCTCACCCCTTTCAACCATCCATGAGCAGCTTGCGCTGGCAATCAGAGACATGGTCGGCGAAGAGTCTGTACAAGATCAGCATGTACTTGCCCGTGCCAGGGAAAAAACAAAAGGATTAATTGCTCTGATCGGAGATCTGCTTGATCTTTCCCGTATAGAAGAAGGAATTATCTGTCATGAGCCCCAACCCGTCAAACTCGAAGATCTTCTGGAAAATATAGTAGATTTTTTAAGGACCAGTGGGAATAAAAAGAACCAGACTCTTACAATTGAGTTTTCAAAAGATCCACCTCCTCAACTTATGGCCGATCCCATTGCTCTGGAAAGCATCTTTGGAAATCTGATTACCAATGCAATTAATTACACACAGGAAGGCGGACGAATTAAAGTGGAAGTTGATATGGCCGGAGTTAATGTACGTGTAAAAGTTAAAGATAACGGATTTGGCATAGATAACAAATATCTGAATAAAATCTTTGATAGATTTTACAGGGTAAAGAACGATAAAACAAGGTATATTACAGGCACCGGCCTTGGACTGCCCATAGTCAAAGGACTTATAGATTCAATGGGCGGCCTTATTGATGTGGATAGCATCCCCGGCAGGGGAACAGAATTTACCGTTCTTCTTCCAATTAAGAATTTATAAATTTTCGTCAATCGCTTTCAAAAATTCCTCCGGTGGTGCCTGAATACCTGTCCAAAGGGCCAGAGTGCGTCTACACTGGAATGCGAGGGTTGACAGGCCATCCATAAATCGTGCGCCATTGCGCCCGGCCAGGTCCTCCCAAATATTTTCTGTTCGGCCATAGTTAAGATCAACTATCACCTCGCAATCTTTTATGTTGAGTTTATTCAACAATGTATTCATTTTTAAAGATTCATCTGGGCTTGAAACAGAAGTTGTATTAACCACGATGTCTACAGATATAGACTGGTCGGCGATATCGTCAAGGGTTAAGGCTTCCCCTCCAAAACAATCAACCATTTGAAGCGCTTTATCCTTGTTACGGCCGGCTACATAAATTAAAGTTGTTCTCAGCCAGTTTAAAATAAATACGATTGCCCTGGCGGCGCCACCGGTGCCGAAAACAAGCGCTGATTTTCCTTCCACATCAATTCCGGCATCATTTAAAGCATCCATAAAACCGATGGCATTGGTATTGTACCCTTTCAGAATGTCACCGTTACAAACGATGGTATTAATGGCGCCGATAATATTTGCGCCTTCTGAAAGGATATCTATATAGGGAATGACCTGTTCTTTAAAAGGTATTGTAATATTAACTCCGGCGATATTCAGTATTTTTATGCTTTGCAACGCCTGACTTATGAGGCTGGGCGCAACTTTGAATGGCACATATGCTCCTTGTATTCCGAGACGTTTCATTACAGTCGAAAAAATGACAGGAGATTTTGAGCGAATTACCCGTTCATCGCCTAATATACAATAAACCTGCATCAGAAAATTGATTTGCAAATTATATTATTAAAATTCGTTAGCTGCAAAAGGCGGTCACTACATCGCGGTCTCCGGATGAAAAACTAAAACTTCCTTGAGATCGTCTCCAAGGTATTCTCTTTCATTCGGCCCGAGGATCCCTAAAGAAAGACATATCATAGTCCACAAATGAACTGTCTGCCATGCGTGATTGTTTATATCACTGAGATCGTGGACCTGGGCATGGCAGTTATGGCACGGCGTAATGCAATAATCCGCTTTTGTTGCCAAAATCTGGTTTGCTTTGAGCTTGCCGTAAGCCCGGCGTTCTTCAGGATATCCTGCCTGGAGAAAGCCGCCGCCGCCGCCGCAGCAGTAGTTGTTAGACATATTGGGGTACATTTCAATAAAATTTTCTTCGCCCACAACCGCTTTCACCGTATACCGAAGATCTTCCGCCACCGGATCACCATAAGTCTTGCGTACCAGCTGGCACGGATCCTGTACCGTAAATTTAATTTTTAAGTCCTTGTTCCAGTCGGAATCACTTTGCATACAATCGAATAATGCTCTCGATTTCAAAGTTGTGCTCAATGTTGAATTTTTTCAGTCCGGCCCGGACTGCAAAAAGTTCGTGCCCTCACTCGGTATTGAGCCAGTACTTGCATTTTAAATCATCCACTGCCTTGGCCTTGACCCTCACAATATGCTCCCAGGCCTCGTTGTCGGCCAGGAACATGCAGTAATTTTCCGCAGCCCAGCCCTTGGTTCCGTACGTCCAGTCAGCCCCTACAAGATGAAAAATCTTCCAGACCGGTACCATTTCGTCCGGCTCGGTCACCGGCTCTCTGGAGTTCTGGTTGAAATAGAATTCAGCCCCTTCCCTGTTGATTGACGCCTGCATATCCTTGAATTCAGGCTGGGATTCCTGGTATTCCTCAAGCACGTCCTCGACTACAAACTGGAAATCGTCCTCAGGTGTCCCCATGGCACTACAGGTATCATGCTTCAATGCCATGTCACATGATCCCAGAATCCCCTTGGGCCGCTCTTCCCTGGGCCAGGATGCCCTGGCGTTAAAAACCAGTTGCGGAATATCGATTTTCATGGGACAGGCATAAACACATCGCTGGCACATGGTACACATCCACACCCAAGGTGTGCTTGTGATTTCTTCATCCATGCCCAGCGCCGCCATGCGCAGAAACTTCCTGGGATCCAAATTCTCCAGACCCGTGGCAGGGCACCCTGAAGAACAAGCACCGCAGGTCAGGCAGAGATTGAGATTTCCTCCTTCCGGGAGAAGCTCCGTTACCTTATCCAGAAAAATGCTTTTTTTTCTTCCTTTAATCTCAATAATCTGAGATGACATTATTCCCTCCTATAAATCGAAGATTGACTATTGAAAGCTGAAGATTACGTATTGTCAATCTTCAATTTAAAATCATAAATTACGGGCTTCGGACAACCCATGGTTTCTTGCTATTCAAGAAGCCGTTTAATACTCGCCGTGATTTCCTCTGCTGAAGCCGGTTTTGCGATATAATCATCGGCTTCTGTGCTCATCCCATCCTGATGGGAATAACGGGTTGATGTCACATGGGAAGCAACGGCGGTCAACAATACCACAGGGATATCAGCATATTTTTCATCCGCTTTTAATTCCCTGCACACCTTGTATCCGTCCATTTCCGGCATCATGACATCCAAAACAACTGCGTCCGGCGGATTTGAACGTACTTTTTCCAATCCCTCAACACCGTTATAGGCTATCTCAACTTCAAAACCTTCTTTTTCCAAATTTCCCTGAACAATGGCAGCGAAATCGGGCTCATCATCCACCACAAGAATTCTTTTTTTTTCACTCATAATTAACCTCCTTTATAATTGTCATTCGTTATTCGTCATTGCTCATATACCTTCTCATCTTCCAACCTTCTCAACTTCTGACCCTTTCACCTTCTCATCCTCTCACCTGCAGTCCCCAATCATTCCACACTCGGTCTGGGATACAGTCCGGACTTTTCCACAATCTCGGGAACAATTTCCTCCCATTCAATGGCCATAACATGAAAACCACGAACCCCTTCCACCTCTTTAAGTCGCTCAATTGACTCAATACAGATTTTTATACCCTCTTCCGCCTGTTTTTCCTTAGGAGTATCGGCCATCCTTTTAATCATCTCGTCCGGAACTTCTATACCGGGCACCCTGTTTTTCATATACCTCGCCATTCCGGCAGATTTGAAAGGAGTCATGCCTGCAAAAATGCTGACTTTTTCAGTAAGACCCCGGTCACCGGCCATCTTCATCCAGAGCTCAAATTTATCAAGGTCGTATATACACTGGGTTTGAATAAATTCCACACCGGCAGCAATTTTTTTTGCAAGACGAGGAACACGGATCTCAAAAGGATCGGCAAAAGGATTTGCCGCTGCTCCCACAAACATCTCAGGGGGGCGTTCGATATCGGCACCTCCTAAAAACTTATGTTCGTCCCGCATATGCCTGACAGTCTGAATCAATTGCATGGAATCAATATCATGAACATTTTGACCCGTAGGACAGTCTCCGAAACTCTGGTGATCTCCGGATAGACAAAGGATATTATAAATGTCAAATGAAGCCGCTCCGAGAATGTCGCTTTGCAAGGCAATCCGGTTTCGATCCCGCGTCACCATTTGCAACACGGGTTCGAGCCCCATAAGCTTAAGGCGTATACAGGCCGCCAGACTGCACATGCGTGTTACGGATGTTTGATTGTCGGTAATATTAATGGCGTCCACATGATCCTTTATAAGATTGGCTTTTTTGATAATCACCTCGGGATCACTTCCCCTCGGGGGGCCACATTCGGATGTAACGGCAACATGACCGGCAGCCAGAACTTTTTCCAGTTTGCTTGGTGTTTTTACTTTCATTCCTGCACATCCTCCCTGACAACTTTTCTGGGTCCCCCTGCCCTGTCGGTGGACCAATCTTTCAAGGGGCTGAGTTGTTCGTAATCATCGAGACTGTTCAATGCCTTTAAGCGGTCAATAATCAATTGCCAGGCACAGTCGATTTCCTTGTTAATTTCACACTTGCCATGGTCGGAACCGCCGCACGGACCATTTAAAATCCGCTTAGCGCAACGGGAAACCGGACAAATCCCCCCTGTTCGCGCCAGGATACACTGTCCGCAGGCCTGACACCTTTCCGTCCAGAGCCCCCGTTTTTCGGTTGCTCCAAGGAAACAGGTGTTCACCCCAGGATATATCGGGGTTGTATGATATTTTTCGGCCATGAACTGTACGCCGACACCACAGGCAAGGGAAACAACAGCATCATATTGATCCATCACATCACGAATCTCTTCGAGATATTCGTGATCACACTGTCGTTCCAGAGTTTCTTCATCGATTTTGACTTCACGGCCCTGGTTTAAAAAATACATTCTAAGAGCCGAAGCTAAAATACCCACTTCTTTCTTACCACCTGCCTCACAAACCGTAACGCACTCGTTGCAACCGAGAATAAGGATTTTTTCATGACCTTTGATTTCCTCTATAATTTCTTCAATCGGTTTTTTATCTGCAACAATCATAAGACCTCTCTTTCATAGAAAATTAAACTCTCTCGATTGAAAATCATCATTGATTTCATGCGGCTTTTTTTTGAGCCAGTTTAATCGGGTTAGGTCCCAATTTTCGAATTCTTTCGTCCATTTCCACAGCAAACTGTGCAAAACGGGGCCCTTCGGCTGATGAAAGGTTATACATCTGAGCCCTTTCTCCCTCGATGCCGATGGTATTGAGAATTTTCTGCGCCTGTTCCACCCGTTTTCGAGCTCGAAGGTTGCCGCTATTATAATGGCAATCTCCTTCCATACATCCCACTGCATATACACCGTCCGCTCCCTTTTCAAAAGCATGAAGAATATGCAGAACATCTATCTTGCCAGTGCATGGAACAAGAATGATTTTAATATTCGTCGGGTATTGTAATCGCATGGAACCTGCCAGGTCCGCAGCCGTATACCCTCAATAACTGCAGCAAAATGCAATGATGATCGGCTCGAACTCTTCCTTCATAATTCCTCCTTTTTCACATGACACCCTCAAGCAAAGCATCGACTTTGCTCATTATCTGAACGTCCTCATACCAATTCAGTTCAATGGCCTTGGCCGGGCATTCTGCTGCACAGACACCGCATCCATGGCATAAAGCAATATCAATTTCACTTAAACCTTCTTCATTGATCTTCGGAACACTGTAAGGACAGGACCGAACACATATCAGGCAAGAAGCGCAAAGATCAGTATCTACCCGTGCGGTTACCGCTGACAGCGTTAAAAATGGCCTGCAAAGGAATGTAGTGGCTCTTGAAGCGGCGGCCAGCGCCTGTGAAATCGATTCACCAAGCAGACTGGGGCTATGGGCTGTCCCGCACACAAAAACTCCTTCCGTAGCCATATCAACCGGTCTCAGCTTGACATGAGCCTCCATAAAATAACCTTCCGAATTTCGGGCCAGTTTGACAATAGATGCAAGCTCCTCGGTATCTTCGGCAACC
This sequence comes from Deltaproteobacteria bacterium, assembly GCA_019313505.1. GTDB lineage: Bacteria > Desulfobacterota > Desulfobacteria > Desulfobacterales > UBA11574 > S5133MH16. Next base: position 7,163 of record JAFDBA010000058.1, on the reverse strand, counting down.
ATCCCCGCACTCAACACCAGAAGATCGGCGCTAACTCTAAGGCTGCGATCAAGGATGTGATCCTTAAAGGTTACAATCACACCCTCTTCGGACGATTCAACCCCAGGCGGATCTTCAGATTCGTACCGGACGAATATTACGCCCAGTTTTCTGGCTTCAGTATAGTAATCTTCTAGAGATCCGTAAGTTCTAATATCCCGGTAAAGTATGAAAATTTGGGCGTCTGGTTGAAGCTTTTTAATGTGAATTGCGTTCTTAATGGCACTCTGGCAGCAAATCCTGGAACAATTTGGATTTTCCTCGTTTCTTGATCCAACACACTGGATCATAACAACCCGATTCAAATCCAGGGCGCCTTTTTCTTGTAAACGTTTGGCAAGTTCAAGTTGAGTCACCACATTTTTGCTCTCTTCGTAGAGAAATTCTTTGGGACGATATTCAGTTGCACCTGTTGCCAGTATAACCACACCATGATTGATCTTTCTTTCGTACATACCCGGTCCCACAAGAACTTCGGTTGTGAAATTTCCTTGGAATCCGGAAAATCCGACGATAAGAGACTGGTTTAGAACCTGGATTTGTGGGTGGGAAGTTACCCTTTGAATCAAACCGTCAAGATAAGTTTTTACATCTTCTCCCTCAATTGTGACTGTAAGACGATTTGCCATTCCGCCGAGCTTTTCATTTTTTTCAACCAGAACCACCGGAAATCCTTGATCAGCAAGACTCAGTGCAGCATTCATCCCTGCCACACCTCCTCCGATTACCAGCGCTTTCGAAACCACGGGAATCTTTTTTTCATGAAGTGGATGGAGTGTAACAGCTCTTGAAACAGCCATTCGCACAAGATCTTTGGCTTTTTTTGTCGCCGCCTCCGGATCTTTGGAATGAATCCATGAATTCTGATTACGAATGTTGGCCATTTCAAATAAATATTTATTCAGTCCGCATGCCTCAAGAGTTTCCATAAACATCTGCGCATGGGTCTTGGGGCTGCATGAAGCCACAATTACCCGGTTCAACTTATGTTCTATAATTTTCTCTTTGATCTTATCCTGGGTATCCTGGCTGCATGTAAAAAGGTTTTCATCCGTATAGACAACATACGGCAGCGTTGCAGCATAATCTTTTACAGCCGGGACATCGACAATACCGCCGATGTTGATACCGCAATTGCATACAAAAACACCGAGGCGGGGATCTTGACCTATGACATCGATTTCTTCTGGAATTTCAACCTTGCTAATTTCAGTTCCCCTCGATTCAACCAGATCAACACCGGCCAAACAGGCGGCGGCACCGGCCTCAGTCACAGATCCGGGGATATCCTTCGGCCCCTGCAACACCCCGCAGGCATAAATTCCAGGCCGGGATGTCGTTGCCGGAGCCAGGGACTTGTTGTTTACGAAATTATATTTATCCAATTTAACATCCAGGCGCTTGGCAAGTTCGGCAACATTCGGTTGAACCTGGAGCCCTATAGAAAGAACTACCATATTAAAGGTTTCTTTTTTCATTACACCGGTTTCATCGGCATACTCCAAAACCAGATCACCGGTTTCAGCTATTTCGGTAATGGTATGAACTCTTGCCTTAACAAATCGAACCTGTTCCTTATCCCTGGCACGAAGATAATATTTTTCATAATCCTTGCCAAAAGTTCTTATATCCATATTGAAGATGGCACAATCCAGATCACCATGTGCATGCTCTTTTGCAATCATGGATTCTTTTACAGCGTACATGCAGCATACCGATGAGCAGTAACCGTTTCCACATCGGTTGATATCCCTGGAACCCACGCACTGCAACCACGCTATGCTTTTGGGCTCTTCCCGATCCAGAGGTCTCATAAGATGGCCAAAATAGGGTCCTGAGGCACTCAGGATTCTTTCAAACTCTTCGCTGGTCACCACATTGGGATATTTACCGTACCCAAGATAGTCGAGTCCGGAGGGATCAAACCCCCTGCTTCCGACGGACATAACAACAGATCCCACCTTAATCGTGGTTTCACGCTCTTTGTCATCGTACTGTATTGCATTTGCAAGACAAATGTTCTCGCACAAACCACAGCCGATACAAACATCGGTATCAATGGCAAAAGCGAGGGGGACCGCTTGGGCATATTCAATATAAGTGGCTCGCCTGTCATCCATCTTCATATTATACTGGTTAACGGCTGTTACCGGACAATGCCTGGCACACTCTCCACACGCTGTGCATTTAACCGGATCAATATAGCGGGGGTGATTGACCAGTGAAACCTCAAAGTTCCCGGACTCACCTTCCACGCTCTTTACTTCGCTGCACATCACCAGATCGATATTTATATGCCGGCCGACCTCGACCAGTTTTGGCGAGATCACTCACATGGCACAATCGTTGGTGGGGAAGGTCTTGTCCAACCGGGCCATCATCCCGCCGACGGTGGGAGACTTGTCCACCAAATACACCTTATAATCTGAATTGGCCAGATCCAGCGCGGCCTGCATCCCGGCAATGCCTGCACCGACAACCATAACCGATCCGCTTTTGTTAGTCATTGCTCCTCCCTTATTAATTGAAAATTTTCGATTTTCAATTTTCAATAGTCAATTCTTACAATACTGCAAAAACCGGTTTACTCTCTTCCATACCGGTAAACTCAACCATGCCTGTCTTTTCCAGATCCGCCAGAAGGTATGAAATTCGGCTAAGATCCAGACCAATCTTTTTGTTAATTACTCTAACTGATGTAAACCCGTCTTTAATAGCCTGAAAGATCAAATTTTTCTGATATTCTCTTTCAAGCACGGAATCTATAATTATTTCAAAAGACTTTTTATCCCATTTACGGCCGTAAACATCTCCTTTGGTCGTAATTTTGACTTCTTTCCCAACCATCCACCTGAGTGTTTCTCCGGCCAGAGTCTTCTCAGCAGCAGCCAGCTCAAAAGCAAAAGCTTTGGAATCAAATTTACCCTGGCCTTTGATCGAATCGGTTACCCGGGTAACCACTTCCACAAACCGCTGCGCTTCAGCCGATGAAACCCAGGCAAGATGGATCCTGTCTTTTCCCATACCTGCAATTTCAAACAGTTTTTGAGTTAACCGGACTTTTTTGTCGGCCTGTACATTACCTTCCAGGTAATGGCAATCACCGAAATGTCACCCGGATACCAAAACACCGTCGACCCCATCCTTAAAGGCTTCCAGTATAAACAGCGGATCGACCCGGCCTGAACACATAACCCGAACTGTTCTGATATTCGGTGGATACTGTAGCCGGGAAACGCCCGCCAGATCGGCGCCGGCATAAGCGCACCAGTTACACAGAAAAGCAACGATCTTAGGTTCAAAATCTCCCATTATACACCTCGTCATTTATCATTTATGTAATTTCTCAATATGTTCCGGTAAACCCACTTTGCAATCCGGTTTTTTAACCGCGAATAAACAAAAAATATATAAACGTTCATGTGTGTTCACTTGCGGTTGAGCAATATCTAAACTGCCGCAATCGTAGCGACAATTTGCGCATCCCTGAAATGGAGCATATCGATGGCCTGCTGTGGACATGAAGCCGCACACAGGCCACACCCTTTACAGGAAGCGGAAATATTTTTTGCGTGGTGTCCTTTTCCTTCAACCTCTTCCAGGACAATGGCATTGAAAGCACAAATTTCCTCACAAAGACCGCACCCTATGCATTTTTCAGCATCTATCTGAGATACCAGCGGAGAAATCTGCACAGAATCTTTTGCCAGTATTGTCGTCGCCCGACTTGCGGCCGCCATGGCCTGGGCGATACTTTCCTCAATGGCCTTTGGATAATGGGCCAGCCCACACATGAAAATTCCATCATTTGCAAAATCCACCGGCCGGAGCTTTGCATGGGCTTCCATGAAAAAGTTTTCGGCATTGAGCGGAATTTTATAAAATTCAGAAATCTCACTGTTTTGGGCGGGTTCTATTGCTGTCGCTAAATTTACATAATCCGCTGTTATCTTTAATTCTTTTTGCAGAATAGGATCAAAGATATCGACCTGTAGGCCATTTTCTATTTCCGTAACCTTCGGTTTGTTATCCAGTTCATACCGGACAAAGACAACTCCCATCTCCCGTGCTTTTTTATAAAGGTACTCTTTTTCCCCATAGGTACGGATATCCCTGTAAAGAATAAAAACATCGGTGTCAGGGTTATTTTCTTTTATGGAAATTGCATTCAAGATGGATGCTGTACAACAAATTCTGGAACAATACGGCCGATGGTCATCCCTGGACCCCACACATTGTATAAACACAATTCTTTCGGCATTTTTCAATTTTTCAGGATCCTGCTCCAGATCATGCCATCGAGTCACTCTTGGATTTTTACCGTAAAGGTATTCATCTGTATCTGATGCTTTGCCACCGGTCGCAATTATGGTAACGCCATGTTGGACGGTTTTCGTGTCGTTTCCATTGGATACCAGAGTTTCAAAGTTTCCCACAAATCCGGAAGCGCCAACCACTTCCGAATCGGTCAACACATCAATGTCAGGATGCTTTGCAACCCCGTCCACCAGGCCGGAAAGATATTCCTGAACATCCTGGCCTTTCCAGGTCTTTTCAAGATCCTTTGCAACGCCGCCAAGTTCCGATGATTTTTCCACAATCGTTGCAGGAAATCCCTGATCCGCCAGGCTGAGAGCTGCCGTCATCCCGGCCACTCCACCGCCTATGACAAGGGCTGATTTATTGATATCCACCGAAATATCGGGAATCGGTTCCAGCAAAGAAGCCCTGTTAACAGCCATTCGTACCAGGTCTTTTGATTTTTCCGTGGCGCTTTTTTTGTCGTCGGAGTGAACCCAGGTACACTGATTCCGGATATTGGCCATATCAAACAGATACGCGTTAAGGCCTGCATTACGTATAGTTTCCTGGAACAACGGCTCGTGGGTTCGAGGTGTACAGGCAGCCACAACAATACGGTTTAAATTATGCTCTTTGATTACCTCAACCATTTTATCCTGGGTATCCTGGCTGCAGGTAAAAAGATTCTCTTCCACATAAGCGACGCTGGGTAAACTCTTTGTATATTCGACAATGGCCTGCACATCTGCAACCCCACCAATATTGATGCCGCAATTGCAGACAAAGACACCCAATCTGGCTTCTTTATCCGCAACCTCTCTTTCATCGGGAAATGTTTTTTCCCTGACCAGAGTTCCCCGGGCAGATGATAGACTGACCCCGGCACTGCAAGCTGCTGAACTGGCTTCCATGACCGACTCGGGAATGTCCTTGGGCCCTTGAAAAGCGCCACAAACATATATGCCTTTGTTTGCGGTTGCAATTGGATCGATGCTTTCCGTTTTACAGAAATTACCTTCGCCAAGTTCGATGCCAAGCCTCTTTGCCAGATCAGTAATTTCCGGAGATATTTCCATTCCAACGGACAGAACTATCTGATTAAAAACTTCGGTTTTGATCTTCCCCTCGTCGGTAACATACCGAACCTCAAGGTCATCCGTTCCGGGCACAGGATCAACAGTATGGACACGGCTTCTGACAAACCGCACACCATGTTTATCTTTAGCTGTTTCGTAATATTTATCAAAATCTTTTCCGTGGGTACGCATATCCATGAAAAATATGGCGCAGTCCAGATCATTTCCGGAATGTTCCTTGGCAATAACCGCTTCTTTTACAGCATACATACAACATACCGAAGAACAGTAAGCATTGTCACACCGATTCATATCCCTGGAACCGATACACTGAAACCACGCAATCTTTTTCGGCTCTTTATGATCCGACATCCTTACCAAATGGCCTTGGGTAGGTCCTGTTGCGGATAAGATTCTTTCAAATTCTATGGAAGTTACAACATTCGGATGTTCGGCGTAACTGTAATTTTCAAACTTTGATGGATCAAAGGGCTTAAAACCCGGCGCCAGAATAACGGAACCGACTTCAAGTTCAAGGGTCTCCGGTTTCTGGGTATGGGTTTCCAGGGTTACAGCCTGCGGGGCACAGGCTTCAACACATTGATAACATTCACAGCAATAGCCACAATTCAAACACCGATGGGCTTCATCCTGACCGGCATCTTCATCGTAACCCAGCTCAACCTCTATGAAACTGCCTTTTCGATCGTCTAAAGGCAACTCAGGCATTTTTGCCCTTGCGGCTATGGGAGCAGCGGCTGGAATCGGACGATAAAAGGGATTTTCATTGGAAACAGGCTCCCTTCCTTCGGCCATATCTTTTCCCTCGATATATCTTAAAATCGATTCAGCGGCTTCCTTGCCGGCGGCAATGGCGCCGATGGCCACCCAGGGTCCGGTCTGAACGTCACCCCCGGCAAAGACACCTTCTCTGCCGGTGCCATAGGTGATGGCATCAACCTCCGTAGTCCCCCATTTGGAAAACTCCAGCCCCGTTATATTTTCAATGGATGAAAGATCCGGTTTCTGGCCGATAGCCGGAATAAGTTGATCGATTTCGATATCATATTCGCTTCCCGGTATGGGAACAGGCCGTCTTCTCCCCGATGAATCCACATCACTTAATTCCATGCGAATACACCGAAGTCCGGTCACTTTACCGTCCTGTGTCAATATCTCCTGTGGTGCGGAAAGGTATTCAATGGCAACGCCTTCCACTTCGACCGCCGATATCTCTTCTTCCCATGCCGGCATCTCGGAACGCGTTCGACGATAAATAATATTCACTTTGCCAGCCCCTAATCGGACGGCGCAACGGGCCACGTCAATGGCTACATTCCCGCCGCCGATGACGGCAACATTCTTTCCGACTTCAGCTTTACCCGTCAGATTTACTTCCTTTAAAAAATCAACTCCCTGGCGCACTCCGACAGCATTTTCTCCGGGAATGCCCAGTTCGATTCCCTTATGTGCGCCGATGGCGATATATACCGCTTTATATCCCTGATCAAACAGATCATCCACGGTTAAATCCGGTCCCAGCGGCGTGCCGGTTTTAATTTCCACCCCCAGTTGGGTGATAACCTCAATCTCCTGATCCAGGACGTCCCTTGGCAGCCGGTGCTCGGGTATCCCAACACGCAACATGCCCCCCGCAGCAGGCAGGGCCTCATAGATGGTGGACAAAATCCCCTTGCGGGCCAGATGATACGCAGCGGACAAGCCTGCCGGACCGGAACCGATAAT
>JAFDBA010000222.1 GCA_019313505.1 Deltaproteobacteria bacterium | reverse complement strand
TTAATGGCAAAGGTAATCTTCCAAATAGTGAAAATCTTTCGATAGGAGATATTCAGTGCCGTGGTTGCTTGTCTGATGAACTTTTTATGCACTGCCGACAGTGTGAGATCAGGGATTGCACCAAAGAAAAAGGTTACACTGGATGTCACGAATGCGATGAATTTCCCTGTCAGCATATTGAAAATTTTCCGATGACTGTTGGCAAAAAGGTTATTTTACGGGCTATTCCGTATTGGAGAGAGGTCGGTACTGAAAAGTGGATTCAAGATGAAGAAGCCCGCTCTATTTGCCCTGAATGCGGCAATAAAGTTTTCCGTGGTGTGGTAAGATGCAATCAGTGTAAAGTGAAACTATCTCTGGACTAGTATTTTATTGGAAAAACAAAAACTGTTTCCATTATAACCGCATAACCAAGCAAATGAAGCTGACGTGAAGAAGCCAGCGGTTTACCGTAAAGGCCGTGCAGGTTTGTATTGCTATTGGCACGCAGCTTATTTGCGAACGTTATATTTCTAAGGAGGAAATCGAATGGCTATGTGTAAATGGTGTAATCAAGACATGAAAACAGCGGACAACTGTCCCGCTAATACTATCATTAAGTATCCAGACGATACACAAATGATGGTATCAACTCAACATTTTAACGAAGACGATGGTCGTTGTTATGACTGTGGAATAAAACACGGCTATAACCACCACCCTGGCTGTGATGCAGAACGCTGCCCTAAATGTGGCGACCAATTAATATCCTGTGGTTGTTTAGATGACGAAATATAACCTGTAAGGATAGAGACCGATCCTTTCAAGGTCGGGCTCTATCTATTGTTCAAGAAGCCCGGTTGAGTTAATTTTTAATATATGGGTAAAGGTTCGAGGTTTTTATGGTTGAATACCCCGCAATATATGTTGTCGCGGGATGCAGAGGGGCAACTGAAAAGATAAGCGGCCGATCAAAAACGGTATATTCAAACAAAAAGCCTGGCAATTGGGATACGTCCTTATTAAATGGGTCGAAAGTCCTTTTTTAGGGAACAGTCATCCGGTGCCGATTGCGCCTAATAGCACGGCTTTTTACATCAGGGTTGTGATTGCGGCCGGTATTACGGTGCTACCCGGCGCCGGCCGGTAAAACACGGAAGGCCAAAATCGAAGCACGGTAGATCAGGTTACCGCCGCAATGTGAACAAGTTGGCGGTTTCAGAGGCTTGATTTCGGTTGCAGGCACCTTGAAAAGAAGGCCAAAGGCTATCTGGATCAAGGAACTGATTTTTTTCATAGATACTGCGCAGTTGGGGTTTAGAAAGCCAAAGTAGCGAATTTTCATAAACCCGGTCGGCAGCACATGCTGCAAATAGCGGCGCATAAACTCCATGACATTAAGGTGCATGGTTCGCCAACGGTTGGATTTGCTTTTTTTGTATTTAAAGCTGACACGGCGGTTTTTAACATTAACAATACGATAGTCGGAGATAGCGATCTTGAAGACATATGGTGCAAGGTACTTAATGCTTCGTTCACTGCTGCCGACTGCCTGACAATTGACATTGAAGCTTTGCTCCCAAACCTGTGAAGGAATTTGGGTATAAAGATGACTCTTTTTCATCGCATCCCGGAACTTGGCCTTGAAGATTATGGACATGGCTTTTACCGGCAGATAGAAGTCGATCCTTGAGGGATGCCATTTATGGTCTTCTTTGGATAATGCACCGCCGGGCACGATATAGTGGATATGGGGATGATACTGCAATTGTCTACCCCAGGTGTGCAGGACCCCGAAAAAGCCGGGCAGATCACCGCCGATGTGTTTGGGATCGTTAGCCAGGTTTTTCATGGTATCTGAAGATGCACGGAACAAGGCTGAGTAGCATATACGCTGGTTGCTTCGAATAAAACGCCTGATCTGCTGTGGCACGGTGAAAGTGATCATAAAGTGATGCCCGGGCAACTGCCTTTTTATCTGTTTATCCAGCCACTGCCTGGCTTTATGGTGCTGGCAATTGGGACAATGCCGGTTTCCACACGAGCGATAGACGATATGGGCATGGCCGCATTCTTTACAGGTGTAGATGGTTGCGCCGTAATGGTTCGTGCGGCAATTGATAATAGCATCGATAACTTTACGGTGATCACCGGGCATGGTATCACCGAAGCGTTGGATATACTCCGGGCCGAAGTTTTGGAAGATTTGTTTAATTGTCGTCATGGTCATCTCCTTTCATCATATCGTTAATGATACCGTAGGCGCGCTCATGGCCCTGGGTGGTCAGATGAAGATAGACCATGGTTGAGTTCAGACTGCTATGGCCCAGATATTGCTGGATACGACGGATGTTGACGCCAGCTTCCAGTAAATGAGTTGCATAGCAGTGACGCAATGTGTGGACAGAGACACGTTTTTTGAATTTGAGCTGTTTAAGGACCCGTCTTAATGCCCCCTGTACAGAGGAATAGTTCATGGGTTCTTTGGCGGCAGGGCCTTCTTTGCCACTGCGTCCCAACCGTGGGAAGATCCAGAGCGGATTACGATGCTGCTTCCAATAACTGCGTAATGTTTTGAGGGTTGCCACTGGTAAGGGAACATAACGGTCTTTGGCTCCTTTGCCCCGATGGACATGGATACGCATCCTGTCGCTGTCGATGTCGTTGACCTGAAGGAACAAGGCTTCATGCAATCTTAAGCCGCACGTGTAGACGGTGGTCAGGTATGCCTTATTTTGATGGGTGTTAACCGTATTGAGTATTTTCCAGACCTCATCGAGGCTAAGCACGGTGGGCAAACGCTGTTCCCGTTTAGCGTAGATCAGTTTTAGGGTGTGCCAGTCACGCTTTAAGACGTTGACAAAAAAGAATTTGATGCCGCTGAAACAGATACGCAAGGTCGCGGCTGACCATTTGTCGACATTTTTTCGATGCAGGAAATAATCTTGCAGTTCCTGTTCATTGACTTGATCAGGGGTTTTGTTGTAAAAATCAACCAGCATGCGAACCGATCTGGTATAGCATTGCTGTGTACGTTCGCTCATCCCGGCAAGTTGCAGGGCTCTCATGGATCCAGTTTAGAATGGTATGACAGAAAAGCGACACTATTTGCAACTTGTCGGGATTGAGTTTTAAAGATTGGAATTACGGATATGTGTTTCTGCCGCGAAGCGGCTTACTTGAACCTGTCAGTTCAGGTGACAGCCAGGGCCGAGCCGCTTTGGTAGAATGCTGTAAAATTGAAAATTAATCATATTATTGAAGTCAGTGGAAGCTCTGGTTGCCCCTGACTTCTGCGTTCGACCTCAAAGAAATGAGTGATAAGCCAAACATATTACCCACATCACAATGGTGGGGCCAGCGTCGCAAGCATTATAACATCTCTCTTGTCTGCGCAGGCATGTTGGCATTCATTTGTTACGCAACGGTAGTATTTACAAACATAGATGTTATTTCAGATTCTGAAATTACAATTTTTACGACTTTGTTCCAAGGTGTTAGCTACTTAATCATGATGGGTATAGCAAACATCTGTTTCTTTGTAGGACCGTTATCAGAAAAAGTTATCAAACCAAAGAACGTTGAACACTTCAGAAATGTGACTTACAGAATGGGATACTGGTTTTCGGTTTTGCTTCCATTTGGCATCCCATGTTTATTACAATATTTTGCTTTGTTTCATCCAGAAGTATGGGCAAAATAAACAGAGAAGGTCGAACCAGACGGATGAACCAGACGAGAATTATTTGCGGTTTTTTATCGTAAAACGTTGTGCTATCCTGAAATGCATCAGGCCCGCTGGTTATCCGCAATCGTTCTGCTATAAGAAATTATGATAACAATACATAAAATTTTTGAAATATATGATCTTGACCCCGGAAAAATCAGATTAGTACGACATGGCAACAAAGAAATTCCCATACACAAAACCTTTACAGAAAATCTCCCTCGCTTGGAGACCTATCAAAGCTTTCAAAAACCGAAAAAATTTGGAAATTCCTCTTCTATAGCTGTTTTTGCCCCTTATCATAAAACGACTGCACTTTTTTTAGGTTTATGGGACATAAATGGCTGTAAAGAAAATTCAAAGTTTACCAAGGAAATATTGTTAGAATTACAAAAGCATGATTTGCCTGAAAACTGGTTTAACGATTCAGTAAGGTATGACTTAAAGAAAAACGATATTCTTGATGACTTATCAGAACGTTTAGTCATTGAATGGGGAGCTGCCACAGTCTCTTGGGTACAATCAAAAAATAAAAAAGTTGTTGAATTAAAAGGGGAAAAATCTATTGGTGATTTCCAATCTTTCGATCAAGTAGATTTGAATTTTCATGACTTGAAAATGATTATTCAGTTTCCTGACACAAACCTTACTTGGTTAAAGACACTCTCTTCGGTCAATGGTATTTATTTAATAAAAGATAAAGTATCAGGAAAACTTTATGTAGGGTCGGCATATGGGGTACAAGGGATTTATGGTAGATGGGCAGCGTATGCCAAGAATGGACATGGTGGTAATATAGAGCTGAAAGGTTTAGATCCAACCAATTTTCAGTTTTCAATCCTTGAGATTGTGCCAGCCACAACAACAGCAGATGGCGTAGTTGATTGTGAGAACAGATGGAAGGAGAAACTTGGTACTCGGCAATTTAGACTCAATAAAAACTGAAAAGCAGAACAAGCCGCTTAACTCTGAGCGGGCAAAGTCGGGCTGAGTTCGGATAGTTTAAAATAACTCAAAACCCTGAGCGCCGCCAGGTTAGCTCCACGTTATATTTCTTGGAGGTAAAACATGAAATGGTATGAAAAACTAAAATTTGCACGAAAGGTTATGCAATTAACTCTAAGAGAAGTTGCAGACTTAACTGGGATGTCAAATCCTTATATCTGTGAGATAGAGCATGGTCAAATCAGCGACCCATCATTTTTTAAGATTGTTAAATTATTAAAGCTGTATAACCTAAAATTTGAGGATATCGAAGACGAAATATAACGAATAAGGATAGATTGTGTGAGTGAAGCGAACCACAATCTTATCCGGTTGTTGGACAAGCCCGGGCCGGTTTATTTCTTTATATAAGGAAATATCTTTTTTTGAGCAAGGGGTAGGAAGTGCGTCTTCAAGAAGCACACTTGTTTCAGGGCGAGCGGGTGCATCAACCTGAAAACAGGCTACAAAAAAATAACTATTTCATAAAAGTTTATTCCTCCTGTTTGAATGTACTGCAAGCCTTTGGCATCAAAAAGAGCTATCCTGGTTTCCA
>JAFDBA010000221.1 GCA_019313505.1 Deltaproteobacteria bacterium | reverse complement strand
TTTTAGGTTCAGGCCCGTCCGGGTTAGAAAGTACAGGAAAAAGTCATGTCCATCCGAATGGTTGCACAAGAACTTTATCATATTTTGCAAGAGGTCGAAAAGATCGAAAAGCAGTTCAAGAATGCACCCATGGAAAAACAAGAAGAAATTAAAGATAAGCTTCGTAAAATAAAAGCCGAACGAAATCGAATACGTGCCGCCCTTGAGGGCAGAATAGATCGTCAGTCAAAACATCGGACTTGGAGTATAAAAAAGTGAACATCAAAATGTTATTAGAACAAATTAAAAACACAGAAAAAACTACTCTTAACGAAAATGAATCAAAACAGCTTCTTAAAGAATATGGCGTACCGGTTGTCAATGAAATCGTTGCCATGAATAAGGATGAAGCTGTGAAGGCCGCAAATAAAATCGGGTTTCCTGTGGTGCTCAAAGGGTTGGGTTCAACTCTGTTGCATAAGACCGAACGAGACCTGGTTCACCTTAATCTCCCAGATTCTCAAGCGGTTAGTAAAGCTGCCCTTTCAATTATTGACCGGGCAGGTGATGAACTCCAGGGTCTGCTTGTACAGCCACAGATTCGAGGTAAAAGGGAGTTTGTTGCCGGTCTGTTTCGTGATAAACAGTTCGGACCTGTGGTTATGTTTGGTGTCGGGGGTATATTTACAGAAGCCCTTTCTGATGTTTCTTTCCGTATTGCACCGTTAACCCAAACAGACGCAGCAGATATGCTTGATGAAATCAGGGGAAATTCGCTCCTCGGAAATTTCAGAGGTGAAAACGGTGCAGATCGTGATCAATTAGTAAATACACTGCTTGGCCTTTCCCGTATTGGAACAGAACATCCGAATATTGCTGAAATTGATATTAATCCCCTGCTTATAACGCCCATAGGCAATGTATGTGCGGTTGATGCCCTTGTGATCATGTCCAATAAAACTGATCCGGAGGTTTTGCTGCCACCGGTGGACCCCGCATCATTGACTAAATTTTTCTATCCAAAACAGATTGCATTTGTGGGGGCCTCCTCTCAATTGGGTAAATGGGGGCATATACTGTTTACGTCAGCCATCAGCGGTGGATTTGAAGGTGAAATATATTTGGTAAACCGCAAAGGCGGTTCAATTGCGGGACGGCCGGTCTACAAATCGGTTATTGATATTCCAGGGAAAGTCGATTTGGCTGTTGTTACAATACCGGCTTCAACGGTGATGGATCTGATCCCCCAGTTGAAGGAAAAAGGTATTCTGAATATGCTACTGATAGCTTCCGGATTTGGAGAAATCGGTACTGCCGGGAAAAAAATCGAGAAAAGCCTCGTAAAAAAAGCAAGAGAAGCAGGGATGCTGGTTATGGGCCCCAATACAATGGGAATCTGCAACCCTCATATCAATTTTTACTGCACAGGAGGCAATGTCCGGCCCAGGGCCGGTTCAACCGCGATGGTTTCTCAGTCAGGAAATATGGGAATGCAGCTTATGGCATTTGCCGAGAAACAAAACATTGGAATACGGGGATTTTGTGGCTCCGGCAACGAGGCCATGATCACAATCGAAGATTATCTTGACGCCTTTGAAACCGATTCTTTGACCAGAACAGTGTTGCTGTATGTTGAGAGTATTAAAAACGGTCACCGTTTTTTTGAAAGCGCCTGCCGTGTGGGAAAAAAGAAACCAATTGTTCTTTTAAAAGGAGGGCAGAGCAAGGCTGGTAATCGAGCAGCATCCAGCCACACGGGCGCATTGACTTCAGACTCAAAAGTTTTTAATGCGGTATGCCGTCAGGCCGGTATAATTAAAGTAGAACAGTCCATGGATTTGCTCGATCTGGCAGCATCGTTTTCATCTCTCCCTTTACCCAAAGGGAATCGTGTTGCCATTATGACTCTTGGAGGAGGGTGGGGTGTTGTCACAGCGGACCTGTGTTCGGAATACGGACTTAAAGTGCCGAAACTCTCTCCGGAGATCGTAAAGGGCCTGGACGAATTACTTCCCAACTACTGGAGCAGATCAAACCCCATAGACATGGTCGGGGAAAACGACAATAGATTACCCATGGTTGTGATCCAGGAACTTCTGAAATGGGATGGCTGTGATGGAGTGATAAACCTGGGAATATTGGGCAGAAGGATTCTGCTTAAAAATCTTGGGGAATCTGTCCTCAAGGCTGACCCCGGCTATTCTCCTGACCTCATCGATTCAATAAACCGTGATTTTTCCGAGTTTGAGGAAAAATATATTGATCACATTGTAAGGCTGATGGAAAAGCACAATAAACCCGTGTACGGTGTAAGCCTGATGACAGATGAAAAAGATCATACTGTCTACAGGGTTAAGGACAGCTCGTTTAAAGGAATATTTTTTGAAACACCGGAACGAGCCGTCAAAGCCTTCGCCAAAATGTTTGAATATCAACGCTTTCTTGTGAAAGATTCCAAGAACAAGCTGGCTTGAAGAGTCTAAAATTGTGGTTAGCTGTTGAATTTAATTTCATCAAATCCGGGCCTTACAAAGGCTCTGGCATCTGGAAATTCTTTTTCGGTTCTCTCGCGAAGACGTTTAAGGTGAGTGATAATATGTAGAATATCTTTCCTTTGATCGGAGAAATATTTCAGAATTGCACCCCATGCGCTGATGGAGCGATCCATGCCTATCAATACAACTTTTGTGGAGCCATCAGAATCTTTGGGGAAATCATTCGATATTTCAAAGTATTCGTCTTGGGCACTGTTAAGCGCCCTTTTGAGTTTTACATAAATCTGGTGTTGATACCATCTAATCACATCTATGGAGTCTATCAACGTCACCTCATCTTTTTGTGGTGGAGATTGGACTTCATAAAGACCTGAATTCGTATCGACTTCGTCTTCAGTATGTTCAAATAGATATTCATTTAAAACAAACCAGTCATCAACCATCGTAATATATGCTTTTGACATGTGAGACAGAATGTGCACCACTGTTTTTTCATCATAACCCGTTTGAAGTTTTTCTTCGTCTTCAACACCAAAAGAATCAAGATCAATTCCTTGTTCTTCCGCCATTTCTTTCAGCATGCTTAGGGTTTCCTGGAACATTTCACTCAATTTCTTCCAGAAAGCTTCGTTGGTTATATCTACCGATTCAAGATCGCCAAATTTTTCTTCACTCATTTCAAAGTTAAAACAGCGAAAAGTAAAGGGACAGCGTTCACACCACCGATCACAGTAATTATAAATACCCGGTATATACTTTGAGTCCTTACTGTT
>JAFDBA010000220.1 GCA_019313505.1 Deltaproteobacteria bacterium | reverse complement strand
CCTCCAACCTCCAACTTCCGATCTTCTACTCTTTTTATCCGCCGTCAGTGTGGCGGACTGCCCTTCTCGTCCATCTTCCTTCTTCCTTCATCTTTTCCCATTCGACATTCGATGTTGGACGTTCGATGTTCGATGTTCATCTTTTCCACTAACCTTCCTGCCCTTACGCCCTCCGTCCTTTCATCCCTCTTCCCTCTTCCCTCATCCTTCGTTCTGCCTCCAACCGCGCAGCGCCCTCCTTCCCTGATCCCTGACATATGAGTTAAGCACGTTCTGCACAAGCGTTCCAATATCGTCGAGAAGATGAGTAAAAATGAAAGTGGAAGATTACCCAAAACAGCCTTGGGCTGAAATGGGTAATGGACTAACGGTGTATTATTCTAATTTTTCTGTTCAGGGTTGCTTTTTTTCTTTTACCTTGCGAGCTAGCTCCCGGGCCAACTGCCACGCCTCAATATCCTCAAATCGATCTATTCTCATGCCTTCTCCGTTATGGGTTGAACCTTTGAACCCAGAACCTCCGAACCAGTGAACAATTATCCTAACTGTATCCAATATTCGTGTGAATTCAAGAACTTTTTGAGATATTTACGTTTTTTAACTTGATTTATGATGGTCAATGAATTAATTTATGTTTATTAGTTTAATTGTTTAAGGAGATTAGTATGTCTACCGTAATGAAAATAAGTCCACAGGGTCAGATCCGGATTCCTAAAAAGGTCATGCAAACTCTTAATATTGATAAGGGTGACTACGTTGAGGTGGAAATTGATCAGAATCAAATTATCTTAAAGCCCAGAAAACTCATCGATCCTACACAGGGCTGGTACTGGACGAAGGAGTGGCAAAAAATGGAAGTTGAGGTCGATAAGGAAATAGAAAAGAATCTGCTTTCACCCGAGTTTCGCATAGCTGAAGAAGGTCTTAAATGGTTGAAAGAATAGAAAGCTATCGGTTCAGCAAACGGTTTAAAAAAGAATACAATGCCCTGTCCAAAGAAATTCAAAAAGCCTTTGATAAAAAGCTGGCTTTATTCTTAGACGATACAACACATCCTTCTCTTAGAGTGAAACGAATCCAGGGAACTAAACATCGATGGGAAGGATCTGTAACAAAAAATTATCGTTTTACTTTCGAATTTATTGAGAATACAGTACTTTTCAGAACCATCGGAACTCATGACATCCTTTCCCGCACCCGGGATTGAAAATTCTATACAGGATACAAACCAAAAAACGACCCTTTTTATTGGCCATTAAAACCCAGCGGGCCCATTAAGTAGCGCTGACAACACTGTTGTTATAATCTTAAACTTAAAGCAATAAATAAAAAAAGGCTTGCAAGTTACTAAAATTACTTGTAAGCCTTTATTGTTTAATGGGACCGCCAACCAGATTCATAAGGTAAATACTCAATATCAAGAAATAGTCAAAACCACAAGATATTGATTTTTCGGAATGGGTGAAAAGGGTTGACACGCTAAAAGATTTCTTGCCACGAGCACACGAATTGGTCAAACTGAGATATCAAATGGATTTAACACAGTTTTGACCTTTTTTCAAACCAGTGATTTCTCCAACGGATCTATAACCAACTCATATTAAAGATCACTGCTATGGAAATGTAAATATCATGTCCATAAAATTCGTGTGATATAGTTTTCCAATAAGGGCAATCCATTTCTGAGGGTTTGCCCTTTTCATTTTTATGATATATAAAAAAAGATTGGAATTGATTCAGGTTTCTAAAATGGCAAGAAATTCCAAAATGATTTCGGTTTGAAATATTCACGTTTTGGTAATTGGAAGTGTTAGCACCAAGCTCTCACTTTTTAGGTGTGATGGAAAGGAGGTAAGGTATGGCTACCCTATTCGAAGAAACTGCTATAAAAGATATGATGATGCGCAATAGAATGATAAGATCCGCCACCTGGGAAGGGATGTGCGAACAGGACGGACGGCCCACCGAAAAATTGATCGACTGGTATCGCAACTTAGCACAAGGCGGTATAGGCTTGATTGTTTCAGGCTACACGTTTATACGACCTGAAGGTAAAGGGCTTCCTGGCAAAATGGGCATCCATACCGATGACTTTGCGGACGATTATGAAAATTTGGCTAAAGCTGTCCACGAGGATGGCGGTAAGATTGCGGTTCAGTTGGTCCATGCCGGTGGCCAGACCAATGCCATTAACGCTGGTCGACAGCCCCTTGCACCCTCGTCCGTGCAGGTTGACCAATTCCCGGAGATGCCGGCTGAACTCACAAAGGATGAAATCCGTGCCATTATTACAGCATTTGGAGAGGGGGCACGCCGAGCCAAGGCCTGGGGCTTCGATGCAGTGCAACTACATGGCGCCCATGGTTTTCTGATCAACCAGTTTCTTTCTCCACTCACCAACCGCCGCACTGATGAATATGGCGGCAGTATAGAAAGCCGCAGCCGATTTCTGCTCGAAGTTTACCAAAGGGTGCGAGAGACAGTCGGGGCCGATTATCCTGTGCTTATCAAGTTGAATGCTGCGGACAATCTGGACGGTGGTCTGGAAACTGATGATGGGGTTTATGCTGCCAAAAGACTCGCAGAAGCCGGTATTGATGCTATAGAAGTCTCAGCAGGTACTCCCGCCTCCGGTGCAGAAAACCCGGCACGCAAAAAGATAAATAAGCCTGAGAAGGAGGCATATAACCTGGAACTTGCCCGACGAATCAAGAATGCGGTCAGTTGTCCAGTCATGGTTGTGGGTGGATTCCGGTCCTTTGAAGTCGCCCAAAAAACAATTAGGGACGATGGTATGGATTACATTGCCATGGCAAGGCCACTGATCCGGGAGCCAGATCTGCCCAACCGATGGCTTCAAGGTGATCATAGCACGGCCAAGTGTATTTCATGCAATAGCTGTTTCGGACCAGGCCTTGAAGAAGGCGGGATTTATTGTGTGATTGAAAAAAAGGAGCAGGAAAAGGCAGTAAAAAGTTGATAGTCCAAATACTGGCAAGCTGTACTTTTTATAATTTCGGTTATAAACCTTTACTTTTCGGAAAATGAAAATTTAGGCACGGAATCGTGATGTATCAAGCACCCTATGATATTATTAAGCACCTGCTTTATTTATATATCCTTGTATTATCCTGAAAGTATGTAAATCTTTTCATAATTTTTCTGTAATTTATCCCACAATTTCAGATACTTTTTAATTAATTAGCATACCTGTCCTTACTCTATGACAGGTATAACTGTTTGAAAATT
>JAFDBA010000219.1 GCA_019313505.1 Deltaproteobacteria bacterium | reverse complement strand
CAATCGAAAAAAGGGGGTTGACCAGGATCTTTGTGTAAAATGTGGTGAGTGCATGGTGGCCTGCCCGCCGGAATATGATGCGGTTCGAAAGGTATCCCCTCCGCATCTGGTTCCTCATATAGAGAAGCCGCCGGAAAAAAAGAAAGAGGATTAGAAGGTATGCCTAAATTCCTGGTGGATAATAAAGAAATTGAAGCAAAACAAGGGACAACCTTACTTAAGGCCTGCCTCGACAACCAAATCTATATTCCGAATCTCTGCTACCTGGAAAGCATTGATCCCCCTTCCGTGTCTTGCCGGATGTGCTTTGTTGAAATCGAGGGTGAAAGACAACCGGTAACCTCCTGTACCGTTTTCGTCAAAGATGACATGGTTGTCAAAACCGACACCCCTGCGGTACGGCAATTACAACGAAGCGCGCTTCGGCTTCTTTTGTCGGTTCACCATGTAGACTGTAAGAATTGTCAGGCCAATAAAAAATGCGAATTGCAGCGAATGGCAAAATTTTTAAAGGTAGGATTAAAGCCCAAAGGCCTGGAGAGACACCTTAGGGAAATAGAGATAGACCGGACACATCCTTTTTTGGATTATTATCCCAACCGATGTGTCTTGTGCGGCAAATGTGTTCATGTATGCCGTGAAAAGAACGGCCAATCTGCTCTGACTTTTTCAAAGAGGGGGTTTGATACTGTAATAAGTTTTTACGGCGTAACGGATCTGTCAACGTTTGAGTGTGAAAACTGCAATGCCTGTATTGATATCTGCCCGGTGGGAGCCCTTGCCTTAAAGGAAGTCCAAAAAGAATCTGTTCCAAACCCCAGCACTGCCTAAAATTTGATGCACTCGTAAAAAGTCCGATTTAGACGGTTTCGTAAAAAGTTTGAATCAAACGTTAAAGCCCCTTTATGATTTTTATAACTTTGGGCTGATATTCGTCCTTTTTGGCCAGCTTGTTTGCCATTGATCTTACAAATATAACTGTAAGTCCGAAAAACAAAAAAGCACTAATTGCCGATAATATTGAGGGGTCAAAGCTAAATAAAGGAGCCATCTTCTGACCGATAAAAGCGCCGGCAATCATGACTAATATAGGCAACACGTAAATCAAGAAAGTAGCTTTTAACAACGGGGACGTTTCAAAGCTAAGCACGACCTTATCACCAACCTTTGCCCCGGCATAATTAATCACTTCCACTTCCATTTCCTTGCCCCCGCCCATGGCATTACAGGAGTTGCGTGCAGAACACGCTTCACAGGCATCGGTTTTTGTCGTTTTTACCCATGCTGTTGTGGAATCGATTTTAGTTACAATACCTTTTTCAGTTGCCATAATATCAATATTGGATCGTTGCTAGTATTCTTTCGGCATATTATTGAGCTGGTCCAGTGTGAAGACCGGGCCGTCTTTACAAACATATTCTTTGCCGATATTACATCGGCCACATATCCCGATACCGCATTTCATGCGCATTTCAAGGGACATTATGATGTGATCGTGAGCATAACCCAACTTGTCTAAAACAGGCTGGGTAAACTTGATCATGATCGGCGGCCCGCAAATAATAGCATAAGTTTCCGCGTCACCCGGAGGAGCTTTCTGATCGGTAATGGTCGGTACAAAACCGATATTATATTTCCAGTCCGGATCATCTGTGGCATCCACGGTAATGTGCATGTTGATATCATCCCGTTTTTCCCACTGGGCCAGTTCATCCCTGTAAAGAAGCATACCCGGGGTGCGGGCGCCGTATATCACATGAATATCTTTAAATTTTGGACGATTGTCCGGATCAAGCATATATATAATGGATGAACGAAGTGTTGTAAAGGCAAACCCGCCGCCAATAATCACAACGTTCTTTCCTTCCATGATACCCCAGGGGTACCAGTTGCCCAGAGGCCCGCGAACTCCCATAATGTCGCCGGCTTTCATGGTGTGAAGATGGGATGTTACAAGACCCACCTTGTTGACGGTAAACATTAAAAACCCCTTTTCCGTGGGAGATGAAGCAATCCCTATGGGGATTTCCCCTTTTCCGGCAACTGAAAGTTCCGCAAACTGGCCGGCCTTGTAAGTAAATTTTTTTTCGTCTTCCAGGTTTATAAAGACGAACTTGAATGTTTTAAGATTTTTATCTTCGGTTTCGGTTATTATTTCCTCGATACGAACCGGATAAGGCAAATAGGGATTTTGCACTGGTGTAACCCCCTTTAAGGATTGACTATTGAAGATTTAAAATTCAAAACTGTTCATCAAGTCGCAAACTTTGCGGATATCGATATTAACCGGACAGTGACGAATGCAGCGACCGCAGCCGACACATTGAATGCCGTCTTCATATTTATCCACGTAATACTTAAGCTTGTGCATAAACCGCTGGCGAACCCGTTGTATCTTGGTATCTCTGGGATTATGACCTGATCCGTGAAGAGTGAACAGCGGATACATACAGCTATCCCAATTGCGCATCCGTATCCCGGAAAGTCCCAAGGTTTCGTCCTGAATGTCAAAACACCAGCACGTGGGACAAACATAGGTGCAAGTTCCGCAGTTTATACAGGCAAAAGCCACATCTTCCCAGAAAGGTGCTTCAAAAAGTTCTGTTGTGTTTTTATCCTTTAATTTATCTGTTGAAATCAGGGTTGTTATTTTTGCTTCTGCCGCCTGCCTCATGGTTTCGATCTTATGGCGTGCATTATCTGAATCAACCTCTGAACTCCAACCGGCGGCTGCTAAAAAGTTTTCTCCCTTTTCGGTAATGACCCTGGCGAAATAATGATCCCCTGCATCAACAAGAAGCAGGTCGAGTCCTTGTTCATGAAACGGTCCGCAACCGGCTGTTGTGCAAAAGCAGGTACTGGAAGGGTTGTTGCACGCATATCCCACCAAGGTGGTCGATTCATAAGATTTAATCCAGTAGGGATCTTTATATTCGGGTGAATCAAAGTTTGCCTGAACCAGGCGAAAAGCCTTTGCATCGCACGGCCTGATACCGATAACCGCTCGATGCGAATAATTTTTATCGATTTCTTTTACGACATGATGATTTTCCTGGTTTTCATCCAGAGTATACTCGAACATCGTTTCAGACTGGGGATAGACGATCGACTTTGGAGAAAGCCGGGTGTTTAATAAATTCATATCCGGCAACTCACCTTTTGATAGTTCCTTAAAGATATGAAACTCATCCTGCTTAACCGGGCCAAATAATCGAAAAGAATCATATAAACGTTCAAGCCCTCCGGCCCA
>JAFDBA010000057.1 GCA_019313505.1 Deltaproteobacteria bacterium | reverse complement strand
CTGAGGTCCAACCTGACAGTTTTCAATGGTAACAGGACCTTCATACCCTATCTTTGTACCTCGTAAAATAAGGGTCGAACTTCCGTACAGCTTGCAACCCGTATGAATCACAACTCCATCACCGGAAATTCTATCCCTGTCAACTTCAGGACCGATCTCAATACTTTGAGGATTGGGAATCTTAACACCTTTTTGCAGCAATTTTTCAATACTTAAAAAGTTTCTATCTTTCATGCCGGATCTCATATTTTATTATACCTAAGTAACAACACACATTTAAATTAATTTTAACAATTCTGTCAATAAGATTACAATCTAACCAGCAAGAATTACCTTTCAAAACAGTATCGTTATTAAAAATAAAAAGCCGTGTCATACGAAATCGATTATCACGGCTTTAGCAGGCTTTTATTTAAAGTAAAAAGTTTTAATTTTAAATTTTAATCATCTTTCCGCCTCGATTTTTCTCTTAAGGTATATTCTGTCAATTTCATCCTGACGCCGGGATTGGGCAAAAGGGGGCGTTTGCAAAGGTCTCAAACAGTTTGTACAGGTTATACAGGCTTATACTCCGGCACGATCTCTTGAAGCTTTGTTTTAATTTTTTCTATCTCATAATCTTCGGCGATTTTAGTCAACATATCGACTTTGCCATTCAAAAGCTGTAGATTGCAGTCGGTGCCCTTTAATACCATGATTTTACCATGATTGGTGGGGATAACCCCTTCTCCTTCAATTATTAGCTCCTCAAAAAGTTTTTCACCGGGCCTGAGACCGATATATTCGATTTTAATGTCCACATCAGGCTCAAATCCTGAAAGACGAATAAGATCCCGGGCCATATCATCAATCTTGATCGATGTACCCATATCTAATAAAAATATTTCGCCACCTTTGCCCATAGCCGCCGTCTGGAGAATAAGTTGACAGGCTTCCGGGATTGTCATGAAGTACCGCACTACTTCAGGATGGGTAACGGTTATCGGCCCACCTTTTTCGATCTGTTTTTTGAAAAGTGGAACCACACTTCCGACGCTTCCAACAACATTACCAAAGCGCACGATCATAAACCGTGTATGTGAAAGATCGCAACTATTTTGGCTTTGTACCAGCATCTCAGCCACCCGCTTGGAAGCACCCATTACATTCACCGGTCGTACTGCTTTGTCGGTGGAAACAAAAACAAAGCGTTCAACATTATACTTATTTGTAACCTCAACAACATTTGCTGTTCCCCGGATATTATTTTCTATGGCCTTCCATGGCTGAAGTTCCAACATAGGGACATGTTTATATGCAGCAGCATGGAAAACAGTCTGAGGTCTGTGAGTTTTAAATGTCTTTTCAAGCTGTTTTTTATCCTGTATATCCGCCAGCAATGTAATAATTTCAATATCTCTAAAACTCTGTTTGAGTTCTAATTCAATTTCATATAAAGGGCTTTCCGCCCTTTCATATAGAATTAAACTCTTGGGTCGGAAACGGCAGATCTGCCTGCAAAGCTCGGATCCAATGGAACCGCCGGCACCGGTTACCAAAATGCACTGTCCTTGGAGGTATGCCCCGATACTCTCTTTATCCAGCTTAATCACTTCCCGGCCCAGCAGATCCCGATAGGCAACATCCCGTATAGCTTTTACCGATACCCGTCCGTCGATCAGTTCACCATAACTCGGAATTGTTTTAAACGGAATACCGCTTGAATTACAGAGCGTAACGATTCTTCGCATCTGCTCTCCATGTGCCGATGGAATCGCAATCAGCCCTTCATCAGCATTCACTTTTTTTATGATTGTTATGACATCATCGATGCGGCCGAAGACCGGTATTCCGTGTATCGTTCTGCCGATTTTTGTTTGGCTGTCATCCAGAAAACCGACAACATTGTACCTCAGTGAAGCATTGTCACGAATCTCCCTGTAAATCTTCTCGCCGCAGTCCCCTGCTCCAATGATGATCAGGTTTTTGCTATCTTTTATTCTTTTTGAAAAAAGCTTAAGGACTGAAAGAAAATCTATAGGTGATGGCTGTTCCTTGCTGAAATACTCAAAAAATAGCCGGACGCTTATCCGGAAGCCACAGATAAATAGTATCGACAGGCAAAAATCGATGATAAATACCGACCTGGAGTACCCTATAAATCTGGATTTGAATAGAATAAAGGAAACGATGAGAATCGAACTCACGGTTGTAGCTTTGATGATGTTAAGCAGCTCAACAATGCTGGTGTAACGCCACATACCGCGGTAGAGACCGAAGAAGTAAAAACAACCCAATTTGACCAGCAGAACCCACGGCAGTATTCGTTTCATCAACGACAGAAAATAGAGCGGAATATTGAATTCAAAACGGATCAGGTGCGCCCCGATAAACGCAACTGCCAATAGGAGTACATCAGCAAATAAAACAATCAGAAAATTCTTATAAAATATCCTGAACTTCATAATCTTTTTCAATTCCATTTAAGCAGAAATATCAATGTTGTATCCCCCTACTGCCAACAACGCGGGAAAAGGTTAAAAATAGGGTCCTCAGATCAAAAACAACCGAACGGTGTTTCAGATAATATTCGTCGAATTCAGCTTAATTATCAATCCGACAACAAAAATTGGCACACTCAAAAAACATAATAAAAAACCGGCCATAACCAGATCAAAAATACGTTTCATTAGAAATTATTGCCTCACGCAAAGGCGCAAAGACGCTAAGATTTGAAAGCTATAACCCATTAACAACTCTTGAAATACCATCGCGAATTAGTTCTGAACCGAAATTAATTAATAGGCCCAGCCTCTTGTCTGACAAACGCAGGTACGTCAATAATTGCTTCTTGTGTACCGGAACAATATTCTCAACAGATTTGAGCTCGACAATCACTTTGTCTTCGATGATGAGGTCAGCCCTAAATCCCTCATCAAACTTTATGTCATCATAAACTATGGCCACCGGCACCTGTTGCTTAACCCTCAACCCTCTCTTCTTCAACTCATGCGCCAAAACAACCTCATAGACCGATTCTAATAACCCTGGCCCAAGTCTTTTGTGAATTTGAAATGCTGCATCCACAATTATCTTCGCAATCTCATTTTCAGTCATCTTTTATCTTTTTATTTTATTATATTAGCGTCTTTGCGCCTTTGCGTGAGATATTTCTTCTTTTCAAATACCACCTACCTGTCTCCTTAAGCCCTTGATCCATGGTATAGGGCGGTTTCCAATCCAACTCACGTTTGATATTTAAACAGTCAACCATCAAAGAACCTAACAGGCGTTCTACTTCCGCTGATTTTCCTAAAAGCCTGCCTCCTAATCGTATCATAAAAGGTGGGAAAGAAAACATGCGCACCGGACGACCCAATGCGGAGCCCATGCGCCGGATCAGTTCTATAGTGGAAACATCTTCGCCGTCGCTTACAAAAAAGGTCTGTCCAGCTGCTTTGGGATGGTTAATACAAGCAACAATGGCATCAACCAGGTTCTCTAAGTATATCAAACTCTTGTGGTTGTTGACATTAGCAAGAGGAAGCGGTATGCCACGATCCACTACTTTAAGAAGGCGTAAAAAATTAGCTTTGACACCTGGTCCATAGACCAGCGGTGGTCTGAGAATAACAACTTCCAGCCCGGTCTGGTCGGCAATTTCATGCAGCACCCGTTCCGCTTCCGACTTACTTATACCATAAGGATCTTGGGGTTCTTGAATATCTGCCTCTTTATAGGGTGTCGACCTTCCTTCTCCGTTCACTTTAACGGAACTCATGAAAATGAATCGCTTTACGCCGTATTGGGCTGCTGCCAGCGCCAAGTGCTCGGACCCCTGTACGTTTACTTTGCGGTATTCAGCAAAAGAATCCGATGCGGAATCTTTCATGACATGCACAAGAGCTGCCAAGTGAATCACCGTATGAACACCTTCCAAGGCGTTTCCCCATGCGGTATCTCCTCCAATGGATTCGACATGTGTGGCCTCCACTCCTTTAGGCAGAAGAATCGCCTTTCCGGGTCGTACAACACCACGGACATGGAGGTTTTCACCCAATAGTCTTTTGCATAGGTTCGTTCCGATAAAACCATTGGCGCCTGTGACGAGGACCCTTTTCATTCCTTTTATTTTTAGCTGTTGATGAGTGTGACCGTTTGTTTTATTATCCTGGAAATCTGTGATTATCTGTATCCCATTAGACTTTGTGCCAGACCGTGCGATTAACATAGTCCGTATAACTCATAATGATTCGAAGGACTTTTTTTGATACATTGTCTGTATTGTAATCTTGGACCAGCCTGAAATGTCGATTGGATTTAGAATAATTTGCGGTAACAATATCAATGGACTCCATAACCCTTTGTGATTTAAGACCACTCATGATCAAAGTTCCTTCATCCATCCCCTCTGGCCGCTCATGGGCCTGGCGAATCGTTATGGCCGGAAAATTTAAAATAGAGGATTCTTCCGTGATTGTTCCACTGTCTGAAATTACACAGAAAGCATTAATTTGTAATTTTATGTAATCAAAAAAGGGCAATGGTTTTAATAAGTTGATTTGAGTATTAAGATTCGCTACACTTATATCTTTAAGTTGTTTGCGGGTACGAGGGTGTGTCGAAACAATAACTGGGCGGCCGTATCTTTCAGCAACTGCGTTTAACGATTCCAACAGATCGTTAAAATTAACCTCGCTGTCAACATTTTCTTCTCGGTGGGCGCTGACGACAAAATATCCTTCTGGTTCCAGTTGCAAACGCTTAAGAATATCCGAATCTTCAATCTTTGGCATATAGTGCCCCAGCACCTCTTTCATGGGAGACCCTGTTTTAATAATCGTTTCCGGCTTAATACCTTCGTTCATAAGATAACGGCGTGCGTGTTCAGTATATGTCATATTGATATCGCTGATGTGATCCACAATCTTACGGTTGATTTCTTCAGGCACTCTTTGATCAAAACAACGATTACCCGCCTCCATGTGAAATATAGGGATTTTGCGACGCTTGGCAGATATTGCGGAAAGACAGCTGTTCGTATCTCCTAAAAGTAGCAGGGCATCGGGATTTTCCGAAACCATCACTTTGTCTGAACTGGCAATAACATTTCCGATTGTTTCTGCGACTGTTTCTCCGGCAGCGTCTATAAAATAGTCTGGTTTTCGTAATTCCAACTGCTTGAAAAATATTTCGTTTAGTTCATAATCGTAGTTCTGGCCGGTGTGAACCAGTATATGTTTTGTATGACGCTCCAATTCATCGATGACGCGACAAAGCTTTATAATTTCAGGTCTAGTTCCCACTATGGTCATCACTTTTATTGTCATAATTCCATCCTTACCGGAGCAATTCCCCGCTGTTCGACAATTCGACGTCTTCAACCATAAGGCGATGCTTCTTCAACAGTTCAATTGTGCCTTTAAAATCAAGGACTGAATCCGCTGAACTGTATTCTTTCGGTAACATATTCCCGGCCTTATTTTTGTTATTACTGAGTTCGGGCAACATTGAAAGAATGGCATAATAATCACCGCGTTTGCTAGAGTGATTTGCTTCTTCATCAGAGACCAGAATCTCATGCATTTTTTCGCCCGGTCGAATTCCTATTGTTTCAATATCGATAGGTCGATTGCCAATAAGTGCTTTGGCAATATTCATGACCGTTGCGGAAGGAACAACCGGAATATATGTCTCGCCAGGTTCCGCATTTTTCAAAGCTTCAAATACTGTGTCTACGGCCTGGTCCAAACTGAGAAGAAATCTTGTCATTTCAGATACAGTTACAGTTAACGGACCGCCGTTTATTATTTGATCAATAAAAAGAGGAATAACAGAACCCCTGGAAGCCAGTACATTGCCATATCTGACACATATGAAGCGCGTATTTGGATTTAACACATTGGCAACAATAAAAATTCGCTCTTGGATGGATTTTGTCATCCCCATAACATTCACCGGCTTGCAAGCTTTATCTGTACTTATGCCAATAACCGTATCCACCTCATAACCATTTTCTCTGATGGCTTGAACAATATTTGAAGCACCCATGCAGTTGGTTAATATTGCTTGGGTTGGAAAATATTCGCATGCCGGTACCTGTTTAAGCGCAGCAGCGTTCACCACGATATCAACATCCTTGATCGCAGAACAGACATCGGGATAATTGCGAACGTCGCCGATACGAAACTCTAAAACACTCATGAAGTTTCGATAAATTACCTCATCCGTGGCCACACGCTTGTTCAGATACGACATGCGCATATCGTGCTGTTTGGCTTCATCTCGGGAAAAAACGATAACTTTTTTCGGAGTACCTAATTCCCCGCTTAAAACACGCCGAACAAATGTCTTCCCCATGGAACCTGTGCCACCTGTCACCAGAATCGTTTTACCTTCAAAAATCATTTCAAAAATTCCCTTAAATTAATATTTTTATTTTCCTTTAGAGTTTGCGCGAACCATTAGCCTCGTGGCCCGAAACTCGCAACTTTATGTTATTGATACCTGATGCTTTGAGTCCTTCGTGATTTTGTGGCTAAAGCGAATGTCCTCACATAGCTCACTTACCATTTCTTTCCAGGTTGGAGGAGTATAACCAACTTCCTGGCGAAATCTGACAGAATCAAGACTGCGATCACATGCAGTAGATTCATCCGGAATGATTTCAATCGACAGTTTTAACCCTTCTTTAATAAGATACAGCAGATCGAACTTGCTGATCGGTTCACTCGAAACATGGTAAATCCCGTTTGCCTCAGGATAATTTAAGATCATATTTTCTATTATGCGGCTTAATTCCAGCGTAGTAAATCCCGAAAAGATTACTTTTTTATAACCATTAACGGTTCCTTTTTGGGCCAGGAACCATTCAAGTAGATTTTTTTTTCGAGAAAGCTCTAAGCCAATCATTGATGTACGCAATGTAAGGCAATGCTGTTCGGTTACTTCGCCAAGAAACTTTGTTCGGCCATATAAATCATCAGCATCGGATGTGTCGGATTCTTTGTAATTTCCTTTTTTCCCGGAAAAAACACAATCCGTACTCAAATGAATCATGCGGGCGCTAATATCTTTACATAAAAGAGCAAGACGATGGGGAAACAGCGCATTTATTTCAATACTTGGAATGCTCTCGCTGGCTTCCGGCAACTGTTTAACGATACCGGTAGCATTAACCACAGCATCAGGATGAAAATCGCTTAACACCTCAGCAAGTTTACCGGGAGATCGAACATCAATGCCGGGATAAGTATTTTCCTTGCTGAATAGCATGAATCTTTTATATGCGACCAAATCTTTTCTGAGGGTCACCCTCACATCGTGGTTGGATTTTAAGTGTTTGAAGAGCTGGTGACCCAGCATTCCGTCACCGCCGAGAATCAGTATTCGCATATAATCCTCATAATTGTCTCACACAAAGCCACAAAGACACAAAGATTCAAAGGTTGTTCAATCATTTAAAACACCGTTAATAACTCTTGTAATTCCATCTTTTATCAGGTGAGACCCAAAATTAATTAAAAGCCCTAGCTTCAGGCCGGAAAGCCTTAAATATGTCAGCAATTGCTTTTTATGTACCGGGGCAGTTGTTTCGACAGATTTTAATTCAATTATTACTTTACCTTCAACAATTATATCTGTTCTAAACCCTTCTTCCAATTTTACTGATTCATAGATCACTGGTAATGATTTTTGACACACCACTTTTAGACCTCTATTTTCCAATTCATAGGCCAAAACAGCCTCATAAACCGATTCCAGCAATCCAGGCCCAAGAGTTTTGTGTATCTTATAAGCAGCGTCAACAATCTCCTTAGCTATTTCATTTTCAGTAATTATTTCCTCTTACGAAGCCACCAGGCCGCCGATAGCATTATATACACATTTTATTCTTTTACCTCTTTCTTTGTGCCTTTGTGCCTGGTTTGTGTGACCAGTTCTTTCATCCAACCTTCTAACCGATCAAAAAGCATCTCCCGTTCGAAATGTTTTTCAAAGTATTCCCTACCCTTGTTCCCCATTTCTTTCTGATCAGTTTCGGACATATTATAAAATTTCAATACGGTCTCTGCCAGGGCTTTCGGACTTTCGGCCGGACAAGCCATTCCTGCACCAGCCTCTTCAATAACCTTTGCCCCTTCTCCATCCAGTGCTGCAGCAATCGGTTTAGCACACGCAAGATAAGATTGTACTTTAGAGGGTATTGTTAATGCAAAAATAGGCTCTTTTTTGAGTGTAACGAGCAAAACATCCGATAAGGCAAAGAACCGGGGCATTGTTTCTGCCGGATATCTGCCTAACATATGCACCGTATCATTTAAGCCCCGTTTAATGACCTGGCTTTGAACCCATGGGAACATTCGACCATCACCGATAATAACCCAATTGATTTCTGTGTAGCTTTTCAGTAGTTCAGCAGCTTTTAAAATCGTCCCAAAATCCTGGGCGGCCCCGATATTTCCGGCAAATGTCACACAGAATCCTTCAGGCATTAATACACGTTCATAGGCATCCTTTTCAAGTATAACCGGCTGATAAAGTTCTTCCGCACTATTGGGAAAATATAAAATGCGTTTTGGACCATAATGCTGATGTTTTATTGGTTCAAAAAACGAACGGGATTGTATTAATATCCGATCACATCTCCGATATATAAATCTGACTAATATGTCTACTATTCTTAGAATTTTTTTCGAACGAACAGCACCAGTGGCTGAAAGGCTTTCCGGCCAAAGATCCTGCATCCAGAACATTACAGGTGCAGATTTGAGTTTTTTTAATAAAAGTGCAGGCAGACATACTGTAATCGGAGAAGGTTCATAAATAAAAATCAGGTCAATGGTGCCTAATCGGCGGAAGGGGGCTAAGAAACAGGCAAAAAAAACAAAAGAAAAAAAATTCAACACCAGTCGGAATCGACTCCCATTACCGCGAGGAATAAGCGGAACTCTGAAGACCGGGATATCTTCATAAGTTTCAAATAATGGCCCAAAAAAGTTGTAACCTGTAAAAAACCGACCTCCCGGATAATTGGGCATGCCTGTCAGAATTTGTACTTCATGACCTTTTTCTTTCAATCCTAACGCCAGATCATTGATTCGGAAATTTTCAGGCCAGAAATATTGGGTAACTACAAGAATTTTCATGTTAAATTTTATTGCTAAGCACCCGGCGATACAGGTCTACATATTTATTTATAATTCTTTCCCAGGTATAATTATCGGTTACATGCCTTTTAAGATTTGATCCCATTGATTTTAATTGATCGGAATCTTTCAGTATTTCAAGAAGACCTTTTTGCAGCCCTTCAACAGAAGCTTGAACAACTTTTCCGCCCCTTATACGTTTCACCTCATCAAAGCCGCATCGATTCGTTAGCAATACAGGCGTGCCCATAATGCCTGCTTCCAAGACAACAATTGACATAGCCTCCTGTCTGGAAGGAATGGCAAGTAAATTCGCTGCAAGATATGCGCTTGATTTCTCTTCTTCCCCTAAGTATCCCGTAAAATGAACCCTATTCGCAATTTTCATCTCTTCAGATTTTTTTCTGAGTTCATTGAGCATTCCACCGTCAGGCCCGGCAAAAACAAGGTGATAATCGCTAAATGCCTCATCTAAATTTCTGAAAGCATATAAAAGCAGGTCCGGCCCTTTTATGGCATTCAACCGCCCCATAAACAGAATAAATGGACTGTCATTCAGTCCAAATTTCCGGCGAAAATTGTCGGCATCACTCGATTTGAAATCTTCCGGATCGATACCATTTGGAATAACAGTTATTTTATCAGCAGCAACACCATAGGGTTCAAATTGAGCTATTTCATTTCTGGATATTGCAATATGACCATTGGCATTTGATATTATTTTATTGCCTATGAACTTGTTATATAAGTATTTAATTCTTTGTGATCTACCGAACAACGGTAACGCGCCGGCTGGACAAACGACATATGGTTTGTTTTGCCTTCTGGCCGAAATATATACCAACGCATTAAGTATCGTCCAATGGTTCATTAAATGGATTATATCTGCATTAGCCACCGCATCTTTGATGATTCGCTGTGATAATCTTGGAATGTAGTAGCGTTTTATCAAACATTCCAACGCTATTAAATTAATACCATTTAACTGTTTTATACGCTCACAAGCTAAATTTGAGTTTATTGTTAACACGTCGCATTGAAGGCCGGCTCTTACCAAAGAACGATTTATCTGAAAAGTTCTTTCAGCAGTTCCTCCGCCACTTACCGGATCGAGTGACATGTTTACATTTAAGATTCTCATAAAATTATAACCAATTATATAACAGTGATTTGTTATACCAAGAAGCGAACCGCCTGATACCTTCACGGAACTGAATCGATTTTTTAAAACCCAGGCAGAATAATTTATTTGAGCTGTAATTGCGATGGGCATCGGTATTGCTTCTCTTGGATACAATTAACAGCATACGTAAAATGTGATAGCGATAAGGCATATAGAATGCCTTTACCGGCTTATGACCGAAGTACTTAGCAAGTAAATTAATAATGTCGTAATAATTATTTTCCCTTTCATCATCATCAGATATAATAAAACGTTTTCCATCCATCCGATCATTAATTTGCATTAGAAAAAGAATGGCGGAAACCACATTTTCTACGCAAACTAAATTTAGCCGACGTTTGTAAAATAATGCGGTTTTTAGAAAAGTAGTGAATGGTGGCAGTGAAAGTAAATCATTTGCTACCTTGATAAGATTTTTTCCATGCCTACCAAAAACTGCAGTTGGACGTAGGATTATTAATTCAGATTTACCTTTGAGTCTTTTGTTTAAAATATTCTCAATTTCGAGTTTAGATTTTTCGTATTGTGTTGCAGGGATGCAAGCTGTATTTTCATTGATGACATTATCTTTTGCGCGTCCGGCTACAACAGCAGTCGAACAGTGAATCAGACGGGCTGCTCTTTTTGCGATACAAGCATCGACAATGTTTTCTGTTGCTTTGAGATTTAAGTTTAAAGAGTTACCTGACAGATATGCCAGATTTATTACAGTCGAATCAGGTGTAATGAATCGGTTTAAAGAATCCGGATCGAGTAAATCTCCTTGTGTAATTTGGAATGGAGACTGTAGAAAAGTTGAGTTTTTTCCATCCCGCGTTAGAATTCTTACATCGTTATAAGCCTCATTTTGCAATTCACTGATTAAATGTTTGCCAATAAAACCGGTGCCGCCGATTATACATATTTTGCAATCTTTAATTGATGAATTAATCATACATATCTTTAGAGTCCAAAGTTCTCACAATTATAGCCCGCCCTCGTATCGGCAAGCGAGCAATAAGTGATTTGTCTAATGATTTTTTGCACAAAAGCTAAAAACTTATGTCAATGTGTCCAGTGACTCAGATCTCTATTCAAGATTTTTGATAACTTGTTTATTTCGTCACTAAACTCCATGATTAATTTTTTCCGGAAATCAGGAGATATCCTTTTTCGT
>JAFDBA010000002.1 GCA_019313505.1 Deltaproteobacteria bacterium | reverse complement strand
GTGGCCGAGGTCTACAGGGACCTTTCTTTGCTGAAATTAACAAAGGATCTTTCCTTTGGTGAACGCAAGCTTTATGATACTGCCCAAACCCTGCTGGTAATGGAGCTTTCCACGGCCAGTAATACCGATGAACAGACTATTATTTCAGAGATGGAGTTGCTTTTCCCCCCTAAAAAACCCGAAAGTGCGGATAATTCCGACTAACAACCCGCCTTTTTAAAATATGCACAACCCAAGTGCCTTTACAATTTTTGTTGATGTATCTGATTCGGGAAAACGCATGGATCTGTTAGTGGCATCCCGAATTTCAGGTTGTTCCCGTTCTGTTGCTGCAAACCTGATCCGAAATGGAAAAATTAGGGTTCAGGGAGTGGAAAAGAAGCCCGGATATCGGGTAAGGACAGGTGATGAGATTTGTGGCACCATTTCCCCTCCTGAACCGGTATTGTTTAACCCCGAGCCTATTCCCATTGACATCCTGTACCAAGACGATGATATTATAGTTGTAAACAAGCAGCCGGGGATTGTGGTATACCCTGCACCGGGCCACTATAGCGGGACTTTGTTGAATGCTCTTCTTTATCGTTGTCCGGAGCTTGCAGGGGTCGGTCAAGAGTTGAGGCCTGGGATTGTACACAGACTCGACAAGGACACGTCCGGCGTGATGGTGATTGCCAAAAATTCTGCGGCACATCATAGTCTGGCGGAACAGTTCAAATCGAGAAGGGTTAAAAAGAAGTATCTGGCCCTTGTTTATGGTAGGATGGAATCTGATTCAGGCACGGTTTCACTTCCCATCGGTCGGCATCCTGTTCACAGAAAAAAGATGTCGACACATAGCAGAAAAAGTCGCACAGCCGAGACAACGTGGCAAGTCAGGAAACGTTTTGACCTGGCTACCCTGGTTGAGCTTGGTCTAAAAACAGGGCGAACTCACCAGATCAGGGTTCACTGTGCCGCCATCAAGCATCCGGTTGTCGGTGATCCGGTGTACGGCGGTCGTAAGTATAGAAAAAACGCCGCATATGATCTGTTTAGATCAGTTTCAAGGCAGATGCTGCATGCCTGGCGCCTTGAATTCACCCATCCTGCAAACCAAAAGACCCTTTCTTTTGAAGCCACCATTCCCCGTGATATAGGGGATATTCTTGAAAAATTATAACCGAATTTATCCTTTAATTTCAAAGAAGGCTGCAATCTTTTCTACCACATATGCAAGCTGGTCGTCAGAAAGTTCGGGATATATAGGAAGGGCCAGGGTATGCAATGCCGCATACTCGGCCATGGGGAAATCACCATTTTTGTAATTGAGAGATAAAAAGCATTCCTGAAGGTGCATGGGAATCGGATAGTAAATTTCAGTTCCCACTCCGACATCATTTAAAAACAATCGAAGATCGTCTCTTTTATCCTTTACGCATATTACAAACTGATTGTATATATGACGGTCTTCCTTTTCAACCGGGAGCTTAATTACATCATCTATGCCCGCATTTGCAAAAAGTTCTCTGTATTTATTTGCGTTCTCCCGGCGACCTTTTGTCCATTTGTCAAGGTGTTTTAGTTTTACGGAAACAACCGCGGCCTGGAACGCGTCCAGTCTGAAGTTACCGCCGGCTAATTTATGATAATACTTTGGATGGGAACCATGAACCCGAAGAATGCGCAATTTGTCATATAGCTCATCTGAGCCGGTTGTGACTATCCCTCCGTCTCCAAAAGCACCAAGGTTTTTAGATGGGAAAAAAGAGAAGCAGCCAAAATCGCCCATTGCTCCTGCCCGCCTTCCCCGGTATTCCGCTCCGATGGCCTGTGCGGCATCCTCAATAACAAAAAGATTATATTCCTTGGCAATCTTTAAGATCGGATCCATGTCGGCACATTGGCCATACAGATGAACAGGCATGACTGCCTTAAGCCTTGCCAGCTCTTTACCGGTCATGGCAGCGATTACACTTTCCAGGCTTTCAGGTGAAATATTATACGTGTCAGGGTCAATATCGACAAAAATCGGCCTTGCGCCTGTACGAAATATGGACCCTGCGGTGGCAAAAAAAGTATAAGGAGTTGTTATAACAGTGTGTTGAGAGCCGATATCAGCTGCCATCAGCGAAATTAAAAGGGCGTCGGTTCCGGATGAAACTCCCACGGCATGCTTTGAAGAACAATAACCGGCAATCTCTTTTTCAAGGGCCTCGACCCGTGGACCCAGGATAAAATACTGGCTTTCAAAGATTTCCTCAGCAACCTTTAAAATTTCTTCCTTAATAGATTTATACTGTTTTTTTAAATCAAGCAGAGGTACTTTCATTGTGAATTATGTCTCCAGACCTTTGAAAAATCTTCCATTTTGTGCTTTTGATGGAAGATATTTTTCAACTTAAATAAAGTGTGAAGTGATCTAAAATGTCTAACATTTTGGAATTCCGTCAATTTTTATATGAATAAATGGAGAGAAGCGACACCTTAACTTTAGTCACTTCAAACTTTAGTTCACTTTAGTCACTTTTACCGTTTGTCCAGTTTAGGTTTCAGCCCGACGACACAGCAGGCCTGCAATCTGTTTCCACAGCATTATAGCCTAATAATCGATTAACCTCACTGGTCAGCGGCAGACCGGGCCTTAATTTCATAGAGTCAGAAAGTGCAACAATCGTATCTGTTTTATCAGGGTTCAGCAGGTGAATATATGCTCGACAGGAACCCGGATGGTTTTTAAAAATCTCTTTTAATTGAATAAGCAACTCTTTTTGTGTGCGGGTTATGTCCAGATTAAAATGGACGCTTGCAGTCCACGTCTCCTCGGCCTTATTAATCGGTATGATCGTGTCTGCCAAAATTTTTACCGAGTTTTCGTTCTTTTGCAGCTGTCCCTGGACAAGGATTGGATTGTCATCGCTTAAAAGTTTATTAACTTTTGCATAAAGTGAAGAAAATACTGTAGCTTCAACAGATCCATGGAGGTCCTCCAGGGTAACAAAGGCCATCAAATCCCCTTTTTTTTTGGTCTTTATGGTTTTCGAATTTCTGACTATTCCACCTATTCTTACGGTTTCACCATCTTTTTTCTCTTTGAGCTCGGCCGAGTTTGCATTGGTAAAATTTTCCAGAATATCTTCATGACCGCTCAAAGGATGTCCGGTGATATAAAAACCGAGAGATTCCTTTTCAAGTGCTAAAAGCTGTTTTTCACTCCATTCATCGATTTCGGGCAGGTTGGGCAAGTTAATGGCCATACTGTTTCCAGGCATGTCAAACAAACCCATCTGTGGATCCGATCTTTCTTTCTGAACCCGTTGACCATAATCGAAAATATCATCCATGGAAGCCGTCATCCGGGAGCGGTAATCTCCGGTGGAATCGAAGGCACCACATTTAATAAGACTCTCGACAACACGTTTGTTAACCTTTTTCAGATCGATGCGTTCACAGAATTCAAAAAGCGAAGAAAATTTTCCCCCTTCATTTCTGGCTTCGACGATAGATTCGATGGCGTTTTCACCCACGTTCTTAACAGCAACCAGTCCGAATATTATTTTCGAACCGGTTACGGTAAATTCCTTGCCGCTTTCGTTGATATCAGGAGGAAGAACTTCAATACCCTGACTGCGGCATTCGGCAATATATTTTACAACCCCATCAGTGGAATGCATTTCGCTTGTAAGCAATGAAGCCATGAACTCCACCGGGAAGTGAGCTTTTAGAAAAGCTGTCTGATATGCTATCATTGAATATGCGGCGCTATGGGACTTGTTGAATCCATATCCCCCGAATTTTTCCATGAAATAAAATATCTTCCCGGCTTTGTCAGATGGGATTCCATTGTCCGCCGCCCCCTGCATGAAACGCTCTCTGTGTTTGGCCAGAATCTCCGGGATTTTTTTACCCATGGCTTTTCGAAGATCATCAGCCTCGGCCATGGAAAAATTTGCCAGATCCCCGGCAATCTTCATCACCTGCTCCTGATAGACGACAACCCCGTAAGTCTCTTTCAGAATCGGTTCGAGCTGTGGTACAAGATACTCAACTGTCTTTTTACCGTGTTTTCTGTCCACAAAGTCATCCACCATTCCGCTGTCAAGGGGGCCGGGGCGGTAAAGCGCAACCAGTGCGATGATATCATCAAAGCTTTCCGGCCTCAATCTTACCAGCAGATCTTTCATGCCTGAACTTTCCAGTTGGAACACACCGGTGGACTTGCCGGATTCAAGAAGATGATAGGTGGCAGGATCGTTTAAATCGAGGTTTGTAAGATCAGGGGGAGTTCCGCCTTGTGCTACGATAAGCTTAAGCGTATTTGCGATGACCGTCAGGTTGCGAAGCCCCAGAAAATCAAACTTAATCAGCCCGATCTTCTCCACACATTTCATATCGAACTGGGTAACAACCTCGCCTTTTTTACCTTTGTATAGCGGTAGATATTCCACCAGAGGCTTGTCCGCAATCACAACGCCGGCAGCATGGGTTGAGGCATGTCGCGGGAGTCCTTCCAGTGTACGGCAGATGTTGATAAGATTGGCGACTTCCGGTTTGTTTTTAGCCAGATTCTTAATCCGAGGTTCCTGTTCAAGCGCAGCGTCAAGACTTATGTTCAAGACATCGGGCACCATTTTGGCAATAGCGTCCACCTCGTAAAGGGGTATATCTAACGCCCGGCCAACATCACGAATTACGGCCCTGGTTTTTAGTTTTCCGAATGTGATAATCTGGGCAACAAAATCGCCGCCGCCGTATTTTTCCGCCACATACTTAAAGACTTCTTCCCTGCCGTTTATACAAAAGTCGACATCGATGTCCGGCATGCTTTTACGAGCCGGGTTTAAAAAGCGTTCAAAGATAAGACCATGCTCAATCGGATCAAGGTCTGTGATTCCAAGGGAATAAGAAACAAGGCTTCCCGCCACAGAGCCCCTGCCGGGTCCAACAGGAATATTGTTCTCTTTGGCATAGCGGATAAAATCGGCTACAATTAAAAAATACCCTGAAAAGCCCATGGAATTGATAACAGTAATCTCTTTTTCGATACGATCAACATAAAGCTTTTTATCAACATCTGGATTCTTTGTTTTTACCCGTTGGAATATTGACTCAAACCCATCCCTTACCTTTTGTTTAAAAACCTTATCAACAGTTTCTCCGGGTGAGGTTTTAAATTTAGGGAAGTGATATGAGTTAAAGTCGAATTCTATATTGCAGCGTCCGGCTATATTCACAGTATTCTCAAGAGCACCCGGATAATCCTTGAAAGCTGAATACATTTCGGCTTTTGATTTTAAATAGAGCTGATCGGTTCTAAACTTTAGCCTATCCGTATCATGAACGGTCTTTCCTGTCTGGATGCACAAAAGCACATCGTGAGCACGAACATCTTCTTTGTCGAGATAATGACAATCGTTGCTGGCAACCAGGGGGATGGAAAGCCTTTTGCTCATATCCAAAAGGGCCTGGTTCACTTTTTCCTGTATATCGATACCGTTATTTTGAACTTCTAAGAAAAAATTCCCTTCACCAAAAACTTTTAGGTAAAAGAGGGCTGCTTCATCAGCCTGATCTATTCGGCCTTTCTGAATCAGCCTGGGGATCTCACCGTGCAGACATGCTGAAAAGCCGATAAGCCCTTTGATGTGTTGTTTTAGAACTTCTTTATCGATGCGTGGTTTGTAATAAAATCCCTTGAGCTGGGCAATGGTGGCCAGTTTGCAAAGATTCCGATATCCTTCCTGATTCTCAGCCAGAAGGATCAAATGGGAAAGGCCCCTTTTATCAAGGGGGGTTTTCTCCGTAAGACGTCCCGGAGCCAGATAACATTCGCACCCGATAATCGGTTTTATTCCGGCTCTATTAGCCTTTTCATAAAAGGTCATGGCTCCGAACATGGTGCCATGATCGGTGATAGCCACTGAGTCCATGCCAAAATCTGCTACACGCTTTAAAAGCGGATCGATCCTGATGGCTCCATCCAGAAGACTGTACTGGGTATGAACATGAAGATGTACGAAATTAGATGTGGTTTCTGTCATTGTTTATTTTGCATAATTGGAGGCTAATCGAGACGATAATTCGGTGCCTCTTTGGTAATAATCACGTCATGAACATGACTTTCACGCATACCTGCTGCGCTGATCTTTATGAAGCGAGCTTTTTCCCTGAGCTCATCCAAATTTCGGCATCCCACATATCCCATGCCTGCCTTTAGCCCTCCAATAAGCTGGAAAATATTGTCGGAAAGACTTCCTCTATAGGGCACACGGCCCACAATACCTTCCGGAACCAGCTTGTCGCCGTAGACATCTTCACCTTGATAGTATCTGTCCTTGCTCCCTTTTCGCATGGCTTCTATGGATCCCATTCCTCTGTAAGCCTTATAGCTGCGACCCTGAAAAATGACCAACTCACCCGGACTCTCCTCGGTTCCTGCCAGAAGACCGCCAATCATTATCACATGAGCACCTGCGGCCACGGCTTTTGTAATATCACCTGAAAATTTAATACCGCCATCAGCAATCAAGGGAACACCTGTTTTGTTATATACCGACTCGCAGTTCATGATTGCGGTAATCTGAGGTACACCAACACCCGCAACAACACGAGTGGTACAGATGGAACCGGGTCCAATTCCGATCTTAACTCCGTCCACACCGGCCTTAACAAGGGCTTCAGCTCCCTTTGCCGTACCCACATTTCCGGCGATCAGCTCAATTTCCTTGAAGTTATTTTTTAAAATTTCTACAGCATTAAGTACGTTTTTTGAATGTCCGTGAGATGTATCAATTAAGATAACATCGGCTCCCGCCTTCAGAAGTGCTTCTGCACGTTCTTCCATGTCAGTGCCGACCCCTATAGCGGCCCCGACTCTTAGTCTTCCCATACTATCCTTGCAAGCGTTCGGATATTTTTTTATCTTTTCAATATCTTTTATGGTTATCATTCCTATCAGTCGCCTTTTGTCATCAACCACAAGGAGCTTTTCTATCCTGTGTTTATGCAGCAGTTTCTTTGAGTCTTCCAGTGTAATTCCCTCTGAAACCGTAATAAGATTTTCTTTGGTCATGACTTCAGAAACTTTCTTTTCAAGATCTGTTTCAAATCTTAGATCCCTGTTTGTCACAATACCTACAAGTCGATCTCCTTTTGTAACCGGAACTCCGGAAATGCGATATTTTCCCATCAGTTTCAATACCTCATGAACAAGCTGATCAGGATGAATCGTTACCGGATCGACTATCATGCCGCTTTCAGATTTTTTAACCCTGTCAACCTCAACAACCTGGCTTGTTATGCTTATATTGCGGTGTATAAAACCGATTCCACCTTCGCGTGCCATACTTATTGCGGTGTGAGCCTCTGTTACGGTATCCATAGCGGCGCTGACAATGGGAATGCTTAATTTAATGTTTCTTGTCAATCGGGTACTGGTATCAACATCTCGGGGCAAAACATCGGAATAGCCCGGCAGCAACAAAACATCGTCAAAAGAAAAGGCCTCTTCAGGTGGTATTCTTATCATGGGTTCCTCCAGGAAGGATTTCGTTAATTTATTATTTTTTCAGGATCGCATAACAAATGGAACTGTTTTTTGCAATCTTTATTAGTCATGATTTTTCATAAGTCGCCTTGACATTGCGTTAATACCCGTAATAGATAAATGTCATGCTTGCTAAAATAAACCCCAAGAATCCCCAGGCACGACTTATTACAAAGGTTGTCGAGATCCTTAAAAAAGGGGGTATTATCGCCTATCCAACCGACACCTACTACGGAATTGGCTGCGATATTATGAATAAAAAGGCGATTGAAAAGATTTACCAGTTAAAACAGCGGAATAGAATAAAGCCATTTAGCTTTATCTGCTCGGGACTCAAAAATATAAGCAATTATGCCAAGGTTTCAAATTATGCATATAAAACCATGAAACGGCTTTTGCCGGGCCCTTATACATTCGTTCTGGAAGGATCCAAACTTGTTCCCAAAATCATGCTTACCAAGCGGAAAACCGCCGGAATACGTATGCCGGATCACCCGATATGTCTTGAACTTGTTGAAATGCTGGGGAATCCGATTATCACCACAAGTGCCACAATGCCTGATGGCACCAATTTTTTCGATCCGTCCCTTATTCATGATTTTTTTCATCCCAGAATAGATGTGGTAATTGATGGTGGACCTGTTCCGGGCCACCCTTCAAGTGTCGTATCCCTGATTAACGACATGCCTGAGATTATCCGCAAAGGGCGGGGGGACATAACTGTTTTTGAATGACAAAGGAGGCTTGTGGTTAAATAAATAATGGTTAATAGTCAACAATTAATTATTGATTATTAGATCGGGTTAGAGGTCTTTTTCCGGTGTATATAGATAATTTGCAGACAAAGATGGATCCGTGATTCGATTTAATAACGCTTTAGCAGATGAATCCGTAATATATCTTAAAAGTGGAAATTTTTTCTCCCGGGCATAAACCGTGGAGATTTTTCCCTTAATACCACCCAAACGGCCGGCCCATTCAACGGCATCTTCAAAATTTCCGATCCGGTCTACCAGACCAAGTTTTTTTGATTCTTCTCCGGTAAAGATACGTCCGTCAGCAAGAGATTCCACCTTGGCCCTATCCATCGTTCTGCCTTCAACAATATCTTGAATAAATTGTCTGTGGATTTTTCTTGCAAAATCTTTAAGGATTCTCTTTTCTTCAGGCTTCATCTTTCGAACCGGAGATCCGATATCCTTGTATTTACCACTTTTGATCACAATGGGAACCAATCCGATTTTATCAAGCAGTTCCTGATAATTAGTAAACCCCATGATAACGCCAATGCTACCGGTTATTGTCCCTGGATTGGCAACAATTCCATCTGCCCCTGCAGCAATGTAATAGCCTCCGGAAGCAGCAATTGTACCCATGGAAGCCACAACTTTCTTGGATTTCGAAGTCTTTCTGATCTCCCTGAAGATTTCCTGTGAAGGACCAACGGCGCCACCGGGAGAATCGATACGGATCACGATCGCTTTGACGGAATCATCCTCCCGGAAGCGTTTTATGTTATGGATTACATTTTTAGACTCCGCAATAATACCTTTGATCTCTATGATACCGACTTTCTCTCCGAATTCAAATTCAGCATTTCTTGTGCCGAGGACAAAAAGAAGAACCATCACTATCATTGCTGTCGCAACAACAGATGAAAAGGTCAGGATAAAAAAAAGATATGGATGTCTGCGAGAAAACATAGTGTTGTTATTAGCTGTTAATTATCATCGGAATCATTATCATTTAACTTTTCCTGAAGGTTTTCACGTAAAATTTCTCCAAAGGTTGAAGTCGCGGGTCCCACGTTATTGACATACTCGGTCAGCAAGCTCTGCTCATCCTCAATTTCAAGTCGCTTGATCGAAAGGCCGATCCGTCTTTCCACGCTGTTGATATTCATAACTTTGGCGGTGATGACATCGGCTACGTTAAATCTGCCGATGGGGGTTTTCACCTTTTCATTGCTGATTTCAGACACATGCACAAGTCCTTCTATACCTTCTTCGAGTTCCACAAAAACCCCGAAATCTGTAAGGTTAGTCACAGTACCTGTTATCTCTTTTCCGACTTCATACCGCTCGCCCACAGTTTTCCATGGGTCCGTATGCAACTGTTTTATCCCTAAAGAAAACCTTTCTTGATTTTTCTCAATATCAAGAACTATGGCCTGAATCACATCATTTTTCTTATATAATTCTGATGGATGTTTTATCCGTTTGGTCCAGGAGATATCGGAAATATGAACAAGGCCGTCGATTCCTTCACCGATGCCGATAAAAAGACCGAAATCGGTGATATTCTTGATCTTACCTTCAATAGTCGTACCTACCGGATACTTTTCACTAATGACGTCCCATGGATTCGGAACAACCTGCTTCATGCCAAGGGAAATCCGTCTGTTTTCAGGCCTGATGTCAAGCACAACAGCCTCAACTTCATCACCCGAAGAAACAACTTTGGAAGGATGACGAATCTTTCGGGTCCATGACATTTCAGAAACATGAATCAGCCCTTCAATACCTTCTTCCAATTCAATGAATGCGCCATAATCTGTCAAACTGACAACCTTTCCAATAATACGGGAACCCACAGGATACTTTTCTGAAGCGGTTAACCAGGGGTCCTCGGTAAGTTGTTTCTTGCCCAATGAAACTCTCTCCTTTTCAAGGTCAAGATTGAGGATCTTTACAGTTATCTCATCACCTACTGAAAAGAGTTCTGAAGGGTGTTTCACTCGTCCCCATGAAATATCTGTAATATGGAGCAGACCGTCCACGCCACCAAGATCAACAAACACACCATACTCCGTGATATTCTTTATGATACCCTCAACAACTTTACCATCGTGGATGGAAGCTAACGTTGAAGTTCGGATAGTGCTGCGCTCCTCTTCAAGAACAGCCCTTCTTGATAAAACGATATTGCTCCGTTTTCGGTTATATTTTAGGATCTTGAAAGTAAATGTCTGTCCGACCATCTCATCGAGCTTGCGGATGGGACGCAAATCGGCCTGTGAACCGGGCAAAAAGGCCTGGACACCTATATCCACGGAAAAACCGCCCTTGACACGATTTATAATAACGCCATCAACTGTCTTTTCTGCGTCGTAACATTTTTTAATATCTTCCCATACTTTGACCTTGGCTGCCTTTTCTTTGGAAAGGATAACACGTTCTTCTTCTTCATCCCACCATTCCACCATAACCTCAACCGTATCACCGATATTGGCGTTTAAATTTCCATCTTCATCCGTGAATTCTTGAATGCGTATCTGTCCTTCTGATTTGTACCCGATGTCAACTAGCACATAACCCTTATCAACTGAAATTATCCGGCCGGTAACAACCGACCCTTCA
The DNA here is from genome assembly GCA_019313505.1 of Deltaproteobacteria bacterium. Taxonomy (GTDB): domain Bacteria; phylum Desulfobacterota; class Desulfobacteria; order Desulfobacterales; family UBA11574; genus S5133MH16. The sequence goes on along the minus strand of JAFDBA010000002.1, from coordinate 22,688 downwards.
GTGAAACGCTTGAAGCTTTCTTCGTACATATCCATCAAGCTTTCCATATCTTCAGCAGGTTTTTTAACTTCTTCCAGGCCGACACTCGTTTCTTGAACAGACTCTGATTCTTCACTCGGTTTCTGAACAGGTTCCGAAATGTCATCTGCTTCCCGGATTTCCGCCGGCGTCTCATCTGTTTCCTGGACTTCCGCCGGAACGTCATCTGGTTTCTGAACTTCTACCGGACCGTCACTCTCATGCTGTACATCATCGGACAATGCATCTTCAACAGGCGTATCGGTTTTCAATATCTCTTTTTCCTCAATACCTGCTTCATCTGATTGCTCTTCAACAGGCGTATCGGTTTTCAATATCTCTTTTTCCTCAATACCTGCTTCATCTAATTGCTCTTCAACAGGCTTATCAGACAAAGTGTTGAAGCCTAAATCTTTGGTTGAATCGGTTTTTTTAAAATTTTCCATTAAACAAAATACCCCCTAGTCTATTTTTTTTGTATAACCGGTTCTGATATCAGAGTAATTATTAAAAAACAATGATTATTTTATGTAACGCATATTCCCAATAACACTCATCATCCGGTCAACAACATCATGAACAGAAAGATGGGTGGAATCTATTATAACGGCATCTTCTGCGGCCTTTAAGGGCGCTATATCCCGGGCACTGTCATTTTTGTCCCGGCGTTTGATATCCTTTTCCACGCTCTTTAATGTTTGAGAAGTTTCCGATTCTAATTCCTGGTATCGTCTTAGCGACCTGGTTTTGTGTGATGCATCCAGATAAAACTTCACATCAGCATCAGGGAACACCACAGTACCCATGTCACGCCCCTCAAACACAACGCCTTTTTCCCTGCCCAGTTCTCTTTGTAATTCCAAAAGGAAATTTCTTACAACCGGTCTTGCAGAAGCTGCCGAGGCAAACATCGATATTTCAGGCGTCCGAATTTTATCCGTGATATTCGAATCATTTGATATAAGGCGCAACCCTTTTTCACCGTACACGAATTTCATTTTCAGAGAGCTGCATATATTTTCAAGACCTGCGTCGTCATCTGGATTTATGTCCGCTGATATCGCTTCCAGGGCGACACCTCTGTAAAGAGCACCAGTATCAATATATCTGTATTCCAGACGACCGGCCAGTATCTTGCTTACCGTTGTCTTGCCAGCCCCTGATGGACCATCTATGGTAATAATAAGACGTTTCAAAGTCGGAACAATGCTCGTTACTGATTTCTGGTTGATAAATTAGCCGCGCCCAAGGCGAACATCAAATTTAGCCCAATTTAGTCACTTTTCCGGTTTGTCCGGGTCAGGCTTTTTTCAAACGCTTTAATAAACTTAACATTCTCTTCATGAAGTCCGACATTGATTCTGATATAATTAGGATATCCATACGATCTCATTGACCTTACAATAACACCCTGCCTGAGCATACTTTCATAAATTTCATCGGCGTCTTTGCAAACGTCTATCAGAAAAAAATTCGTCTGTGTTGGAAAGTATTTTACTCCCAACCTGTCCAGTGAATCATATAAAAAATCGAGACCTTGATGTATGAGTGTTATGACCTCTGCAAGAAAAACATCGTCTTCAAGCGCCGCACATGCGCCTGTCTGAGCCAGGGAATTGGTATTGAACGGCAGCCTGATCCTGTTCAACAGATTTGCTATTTCATCCGGCATAACGCCATATCCGATACGAAGCCCGGCCAGGCCATAAACTTTGGAAAAGGTTCTAAGTGTAACCAAAGGTCTGTCATTATCAAGATATTCAATGCTTTTAGCACAGTTTTGATCACGCACAAATTCAATATACGCCTCATCCACCACCACAATCACTTCTGGTGGAATCTTTTTCAGAAAATTTTCAAAATCTTTTTTTAAAATAATCGTTCCGGTGGGATTGTTTGGATTGCACAGGAAAACCATGCGGGTTCTTGGTGTAATCCTTTCTTTTATTCCTTCCAAATCGATTGAAAGTGACTTTAAAGGGACAAAGACCGGTGTTACACCGGCGCTGCGAATCATTATTTCATACATTAGAAAGGAAGGATGTGGAAGAATTGCCTCATCACCCGGCTGAAGCAGTCCACAGGCAAGCATGCTTATAATTTCATCGGAACCGTTTCCCAAGACAATGTTCTGTGGTGATAAACCGAGATGTTTAGAAATTTTTTGGATAAGGTCATGACCGCTTCCGTCAGGATACCTGTTCAGTTTTCCAATGGCGTTTTTGATGGCCTTCACAGCCATGGGAGACGGACCCAGAGGGTTTTCATTAGAAGCGAGTTTTATGGAATCAGAGATACCATATTCCCTTTCAAGCTCTTCTAAGGGTTTCCCGGGAGTATACGGTTTTATTGATAAAATATAATCGGGAACAGATAACTTCATATTTTAGATGCCAAGTTGTAAGATTTTTGGTTCCGGCTTATCTGAGTTAGGGTTTTGTGCGTTATTTCACCGGGCAGCTTTTTTCCCCTCTTCAACAGCCGCCATATTTATTGGAATAAGCTTTTCTTTTGAAGAAAACTTTTCTTGGACGCACTTGCGCAGTACTTCAAAGTCGACAATTTTGCTGCGAGCGACAAAAGCGCCAAGGGCCACAATATTGGCCACTTTTATGCTACCCAGGTCGTTTGCAATATCGTTGGCCGGTACCAGAAGTTCGTCAACATCATCGCGGTTTGAGCCAATGTGGATTAATGAACTATTGATAACTACAACACCGTTTGGCTTTACCATGGGTGCAAATTTTTCCAAAGAAGGATGATTCATGGCCACCAGATGCATAGGGTTCCTGATAATCGGAGAACCTATGGGCCTGTCACTGATAACCACCAGACAATATGCGGTCCCGCCACGCATCTCAGGACCATAAGAAGGAACCCACGCCACCTCGTAACCTTCTTCCATTGCAGTGTGTGCCAGGATATTTCCTATCAACAGAATGCCCTGACCTCCAAAACCGGCAAACATAACTTCGCGTTGCATTCAGTCCTCCTCAACATCATCGGGTGTTTTATATTCGCCCAGTTTGAAATAGGGAAGCATGTTGTCCTCGGCCCACTTTATGGCCTCCACCGGAGTGAGCCCCCAGTTGGTAGGGCATGTGCTTATAAATTCCACCAGACTGAAACATCGGCCGTCTATTTGATACTGGAAGGCCTTTTTTAGGGCTTTCTTGGCCCTGACGATGTACTTTGGCTTTAGTACGGCCTGTCTCGTAATATATGCAGGAGTTTCTAAAGCAGATAACAGTTCGGCTATTTTAACCGGCATGCCGACTTCTTCAACATTACGTCCCGCAGGAGAGGTGGTGGTTCGCTGGCCCTGCAATGTTGTGGGCGCCATCTGGCCTCCGGTCATACCATAGACAGTGTTGTTGACAAAGATTGTAGTAAACTTTTCTCCCCTGTTGGCAGCATGTATAATTTCTCCCATTCCGATACTTGCCAGGTCACCGTCACCCTGATAGGTAAAAACTATCAGGTCAGGGCGAACCCTTTTTATTCCCGTGGCCATTGCCGGTGCCCGTCCATGGGCTGCCTCCTGGAAATCGAAGGTAAAATAATTATAGGCCAAAACCGCACACCCCACAGGTGCAATACCGACGGTCCGACCCCTGATCCCCAGTTCATCGATAACTTCGGCCACCAAGCGGTGAATAATACCGTGGGTACAACCCGGGCAATAATGAGTCGACTGATCGGAAAGGGCTTCGGGTTTTTTGAATGTTTTTGCCATTATATCTGCTCCTCATGCAATATGTGAATTGTGACTTGAGATCTCACATCCCACATCAAACTTTAAAAAAATGACTTGATTACATCGATTACTTCTTCCGGTGTCGGTACATCACCACCGGCTTTCCCATACCAATGAACAGGGCGTGTCCCCTGAACACTCCGCTCTACATCTTCAACCATCTGTCCCATGTTCAACTCGATACTTAAAACGATTTTACAGCTTTCTTTTAAAGCTGCCTGCTTTATCGGTTCTTCAGGAAAGGGAAAAAGCGTCTGGGGTCTTATCATGGCCGTCTCAAAACCTTCGGCCTTTAAATCATCAATAACTGTTCTGCAAACTCTGCTCATGGTACCAAAGCTGACGATAAGCGCCTGGTAATCCGTATCAATGTTATACGGTTCGTAGCGAACCTCTTCTTGCTTCATGCGATCGTACTTTGCTTTTAAGATTACATTATGTTCTTCCAGTAGTTCCGCACTTAAAAATAAAGATTTGACCAGATTTGGCTTGTTGCTTTTGCGAGTATCCATACCGTTTGTGGCCCAGTCATCCTTATTGCTCGGTTCAGTCCTGAGGTGCTCCGGAAATTCAACCGGTTCCATCATCTGTCCGATCAAACCGTCACCCAGAATCATCACAGGGTTTCGATATTTTTCAGCCAGAGGAAATGCCGTCATCACCATCTCAACAGCTTCCTGGACACTTGCCGGTGCCATGACAAGCAACCTGTAATCCCCATGTCCCCCTCCTTTCGTGGCTTGGAAATAATCTGCCTGGGAAGGGAGAATCCCGCCAAGTCCGGGACCGCCGCGTACAATGTTAACAAAAACAACCGGGCACTGGGCAGATGAGATATAACTGATGGCTTCACTCATAAGGCTTATACCGGGACTCGATGATGTGGTGAAAACCCGGGCACCGCATCCCGCAGCACCAAAAAGCATGTTCCCGACGGCGATTTCACTTTCCCCTTGTAAAAACACACCGCCCACTTCCGGCATGCGGCGGGAAAGGTATTCTGCAACTTCAGATTGAGGGGTAATAGGATAGGCAAAGTAATTAAGGCATCCAGCCCTGATTGCGGCCTCTCCGATCGCTTCATTTCCCTTCATTAATATTTTGCCCATGTTTTTCCTCCGTTTATTCTTGCTCTTCTTCTTCAACGACCTTGGTTATGCTTATAGCTACATCAGGACACATTATGCAGCATGTTGTACAGAAGACGCAGTCTTCAGGGCGTGCTTGATATGCAGGGAAATAACCCATAGAATTGACTTGATCGGAAATTTCCAGCACATTTTTTGGGCATACAGCTACACATAGTCCGCATCCTTTGCATAGGTCCTTATTAATCGTATGTTTATATGCCATATACTCTAACTCCTCTTTAACTATAATCTAAACAATGATGAACTCGATTGTATAAAAATTTACTACCTTAAAAGCTTTTCAACAACTTATTTGCGCAACTCGGCAGCCTTTTTCCATGGCGGAACAAGTTGTCTTTCTATAGATAAGACCGGACAGGCAAAACGCTCTACATCTATTTCCGGCAAAAGCTCTACCGGTGCTGTGATAAACTCGAGTGGCAACCGGCTTTCGTCAGACAATGCTTTAACAAAATCATATCCTTTGTATATATCTTCCATTGTGGTTTCATCTATCAGGTTTGCGTTGCCGATAATCCCGTTTATGGTCATCTTCGAAGCCTTTTCGATCTCGTTTCGCATTTTCAAACATCCTGTTACAGTATCAGTAAACGGACGATAAGGATTAACGACCTGGAGCATATGCACACGCCTTTTCCGAAATGAATCTGCAAGGGTTGCAAGCACGGTGGCGCCCACATCATCGCCTCCTGCATCTATCAGTGTCAGTTGGCTCGGTTGTCGGATTAGACCTGCTATAACAGGACTTAAAATGGGTAGATCAGCCTGCAGATATTTTTCCGGGGGCAGAACCACATCAATACCCAGTTCGGCAAGTGGTTTCCTTGCCTCCCTGGTTCTAAAGTAGGGGTTAACAAGATCAAGATCTGCTATCCGAACGTCCAGACCCGCACGTTTTCTATTCACGGCAAGGTTTATGGCAACTTCGGTTTTTCCGCTGCCGTAGTTGCCTACAATTACTACAATTCCCTTAACCTGCACCACTTTATTTAATCCGATTTCAGAAACATTGTAATCAAAGTCTCTATCTTAAAAATTTAGCTGCTTTGTATTTTTATTTTATATTGGTGTCAAGTTATAAAAGTACTGCAAAGGAGATACCGATTAATTGATCTTTGACAGGTCAATTTCGATTTAAGCCTATAGTTGAGGAGATTTCAGGGACGTTATATATTAAGATATTAGAATGTTATGCTTTCCAGCATGGCATAGAATAAATTTATTACCGCCTTGTAATAAAACGACCTCCTGATAGCATAAGGCTGAAAAAAGAAGAGCACAGCCTGATGATTTAATTAAATCAATTAATTTTCATTTTGTTTACGTTCATTCAGAATAACAGTGAATTCAGGGGTTGAAATTTCAGGCGGCATATTTTTCCATACCCTTTGACAGAATGAGGCGCGGATCTTATATCGACCGGGTAAGATATCGCTCGGCAATTTCCAACGGATTTCCATCATCTGGCCAATATCAGAAAACTGTGGACATTCGCTGCCGGAAGCAAATGCAAATGACGGTTTAAAACGGGCAATCTCCTTTAACCGATCGTCCTTTTCTACACCCTCCAGAACAAATTCAGGTATGACGCCGATGGGAAATGACGTCATGCGGATGAATCTTAGTTCTATCATTTCTCCAGGCAGATAAATGTCATAGTCTGTCACCAGCCCAATGAGTTTGTTGTGTATTGAAATATCCGTACCCACGCCGGATGTTTTCTCATTCCATGAGCGTGCAGGCCCTACATCAATATGTACGAGTTCTCCGTGATAGTAGCCTGTTCCGCCGAACCCGAGTTTTTTAACATAATTCCAGATGTGCCTGGATGACGTTCCATTCATTTTTATGTCTGCCGCCATGCCATACTGATGAAGACTTGCCGTTGCAGCGAGTTTTCCCTTCTTACGAAGATTGGCATTGTATTTCGGGCTCCTCCATCCCGAGGCAATATTTATCTGTGCACCCGGATGAAGACGGTCTTCTATAAAGTCCAGGAATTCGATAAGCCGCAGGGATATGGTGGAAAGCGGTTTGTCATTTTCCGCACCAAACACACGATGAATTGCTTCGAGGGCTTTTTCATCATACATGCCCTTGCCGCCCCGGTACCTGCCGTTGAATGAGATCTTGTTTTTTCCGTTGACAAGGTTCAGCTTGCCATCGCCTTTGTAAAAATAGCGGCTCACATCTATGGTGTTTTGGGATGAAGAGGTGTCGGTCACAATGATGCCTAAAATTAATAGGGCTGTAATTCCAACGAGTTGTATTGGTTTCAGGAGGTGCATTAGGGATATTATATAAATTATGGTACGCCCGGCTGGGTTCGAACCAGCGGCTTTCAGCTCCGGAGGCTGACGCTCTATCCACTGAGCTACGGGCGCACTATCGGTATAGCTCGGATAAATAGTTCATCAGTGATGATATGTCAAGTCTGGAGACCTTTGCAAAACGCCCCTTTTTGCCCAATCCCGGCGTCAGACTCAAATTTTAATCCTCAAAATACTCAATGTATTCCTGTGGTTAAAATTTTCGCCTTCCTTGGCCTTGAACAAAAATGAGCATTTTTCAAAGGTCTCGCCTGCCGCAGAATGTAGGTTTTATGATAACCGGGCTACTGATATTTGCTTAAAAGAGCGGCGTTTTTCTCAAACAATTCTTTTGCTTCACCAACCACGTAAAGAGAACCAGCGATACAGATCGCATCGTTAGGTGATGCGGTTTCAATTGCATGTATCACGGCTTTATCGACATCAGGGATGATATGTATGTCAGAAATCATTTCCTTTGCCATGGGGTAAAGCTTTTCCGGAGGCAAAGCCCGATCGATTTTCGGGCTTGTTAATATGACCCTGCTACAGAAAGGAATAAGGCTTTTAAGCATGGGAGCACATGGCTTGTCATCCAGTATGCCAACGACCAGTGTTATGTTACGATCAGAAAGATTCTCAGACAGATATCCTGCAAGATTGCGGGCGGCGATGAAATTATGGGCACCGTCAAGAAGTATAAGCGGAGACCAGGAGACTATCTCCAGTCTTCCCGGCCATTTGTTTTGTGCCAGGCCGTCCTTGATGTTTTGTGGGGTGAGACCGAGGTTATTTTTGTTCAGTATCTCACATGAAGCGAGAACCAGAGCTGCGTTATTGATCTGGTGGTTGCCAAGCAATCCCGTATGTATATTTCGCCACACATTCTCTAATCCAAAATAATTGAATGCTCCATTGTTTCTTCGAACACGGAATGCGTCTCCAAAACGGTAAAGCTGTGCAGATTTAGAATCGGCTATGGTTTTTAACACTGAAATCGCATTTTTTTGTTTTACGCCGGTTACAACAGGAACGTTATTTTTTATAATACCCCCTTTTTCCCGGGTTATTTCGGCGATGGTATTCCCCAGATAGATTTTATGTTCAAGGGAAATATTGGTTATTATAGAAAGGGCAGGTTTTATGATATTGGTTGCATCAAGCCGCCCCCCCATACCTGTTTCGATGACGGCCCAATCGACTTTCTGTCTGCCAAATTCATAAAGGGCCATTGCAGTTGCAAACTCAAAAAAGGTCGGCTCGCGAGAGCCGTGATGTACGCTTTTCACGGCCTCATAAGATGCAACGATATCCTCATCAGAAACATGCCGGTTATTTATAGATATCCTCTCATTGAACCTGACGAGATGCGGGGATGTATAAAGCCCGACTTTGTATCCGGAGATATGGAGAATTGTAGCCAGAGCGGAAGCGATTGATCCTTTTCCGTTGGTCCCGGCCACATGAATGGAATTAAATGTATCCTGTGGATTTCCCAGACCTTGAAGAATCTTTCTGATCGTAGATAGGCCAAGTATAATGCCGTATCTTCTAAGATTATATATAGTATTCAGACAATTGCTGTAGGAATCTTTTGTTGTCATTTTCACAGAAAAAACCCGGTAAAAATAATATATTTACCGGGTTTTAAAAACAAATTTAGGGATTGATCTTACCTTCTGCGGTATCTGTTTCTGGAAGCCGCAATTCTCTGTCTTCTCAAAGCTTCGCGCTGTTTGCGCCGCCGGTGCTCACTCGGCTTTTCATAAGCCTTCTTCATTTTTAATCGTTTAAAAAGCCCGTCATTTTGAACCTTTTTTTTCAAAATGCGCATTGCTTTTTCAAGGTCATTGTCAAAAACCTTGACCTGAATATCCTTCAAATTATTTCCCCCCCCCTTTTCCATCAGCGACAAATTGAGATCTTTAAAAAACACTCTATCTTACATTGATCTCAAATTAAAAATCATTTCCGATGGTTATTTTTTTGAATCTTAAACCCAGCTTTATATACATATAACTATTAATTGGCAAGGGAAAATATTCATTATATTGTAAAAAAATAATCGGTCAGAAATTTTGCAAAAAAAATGTGCCCGGACTGAAAAATCAGCTCGCGGACACATTTAATAATTACAAGTGGTTATTAAATTTTACAGTTTTGAAACAAGTTCTGTCGTAACCTCTTTTACGCTCGGTGCGCCGTCCAGGATAATGTATTTCATAGATCCTTCTTTGGCGGCAAGGTCTTTGAAATAGTAGGCTGATGCAAGGGTTCCGGTATCGGCGTCGTAGTATATACCGTGGCGTTTGTTGATTGCACCCTCATCCTGGTCATCGTCTCTGGTCTTTAAATCACCACCGCAAACACGGCATTTGTCCCCGTCAGGTTTGATGGCATCAATATAGATGTTATTGGGATGGTTGTTGTCATTGACACATAGTCTGCGCCCCATGATCCTGTTTTTTGCAATTTCCCGGTCCAGAATTATTTCCACGACGATATCGAGGTCAATGCCGGCCTCTTTGAGTGATTCATCAAGTTTGATCGCCTGGTTCTTGTTTCTCGGAAACCCGTCCAGAAGCCAGCCGTTTTTACAATCATCTTGTTTGAGGCGGTCGAGTATCATCGGGATTGTAATCTCGTCCGGCACCAGATCACCCTTGTCTATATATTCCTTGGCTTTTGTGCCGAGTTCGGTCCCTTTCCCGATGTTATCACGGAAAATAGCTCCGGACTCAACGTGAGGGGTATTATATTTATCCTTTAAAATAGATCCTTGGGTTCCTTTGCCGCTGCCGTTTGGCCCAAAAAACAAAATGTTCATGTTCGAATCTCCTTTCATCATTGGTTTTATGATCTATAATCTGCAAACTTTTTAACATATCATTATTTTTGGTTTTACTATATAAACGTTGCAGCATTGTCAAGGGTTATCCTTTCATAACAAAATGCTCGAGATAGTTAAAATATTGTTTCATTGATAATAATTTTTCTGATACAATTAATTGGTCTTAAAGAACGATACGGTTACCGGATCTCGGATTTTTATTCAATTAATGCTGTCAAAAATATTGCGGAACATATCGTGATACTATTACAACTACGGGGAATAAGTAAGAAATTCAACGATTTTAATGCTCTGAATGGGATTGACTTTTCTATCAACCAGGGGGAGATCGTCGGACTGGTGGGACCCAACGGTGCCGGGAAAACAACTTTGTTCAATATTATCAGCGGCCGTTTAAAACCCAGCAGCGGCAACATCCTGTTTGAGGGTAAGAAAATTAATGGTCTCAAACCTCACCGTATTTGCCGCCTGGGAATCAGCAGGACATTTCAGTCGTCAAGGCCGTTTATTAAAATGACTGCCTTGAACAATATACTGACCGGGCACCTCTTTGGCAAAGGCTTTCGTCTTCACACCCGGTCTGAAGATGTGCAAATGGCGCTGGAACTCCTTGAAGTAGTTGGGATCCCTCATAAAGCCGAAACTCTTGCCGAGGATCTTACCCTCAGCGAGAAACGCCGGCTCGATCTGGCCCGTGCCCTTGCTACCCGTCCGAAGCTGCTGCTTTTGGACGAAGTGGCTGCGGGATTCAGTCCTGTTTTGGTAAAACAGGCGGTCCAATTGATTAATAGGGTAAGGGAGCGAGGAGTAACGATTTTAATTATCGATCACTTTTTAACCTTGAGTTTAAAAGTTTCAGACCGTCTTCTTGTTCTTGATCATGGAGAAAAGATTGCAGAGGGTCCGCCCAACAAGGTCATGAAAAACCGGGAGGTGGGCCGTGCTTACCTGGGCCTGCAACACCAGAAAGATTGAATATGGATAATTTTAAACCGCTCATGAAAGTCTGCAATTTGATTGCTTACCATGGTGATATCCAGGTGTTAAAGCGTGTTAGCCTGACGGTGTGTGCCGGCCAGATCGTTTCCGTTGTGGGTCCCAACGGTTCCGGCAAGACCACGCTCATGAAAGCAATTGCCGGCATCATGCGGCCGATTCAGGGAGTTATCAGCTATCAAGATGAGCCTATTCAGACACTCCCTGTACATGAAGTGGTTCGCCGGGGCCTGGTTTATGTGCCGGAAGGCATGAATGTCTTTCCTCTTATGAGTGTGCTGGAAAATCTGGAAGTGGGAGCCTATATCGCCAGAAAAAAAAAGAAGAACCGGCTATCTTTTATATTCGAAATCTTCCCTGTTCTTGCGGATAAACGCCGGAATATGGCAGGAACCTTGAGCGGGGGGCAAAAAAGGATGTTGACGATTGCCCGCGGGCTGATGAGTGATCCCCATCTTCTCCTGCTGGACGATCCTTTCCTGGGTCTGGCCCCAAAAGATGTGAACCGGCTTTGTGACACTCTAAAGTTGATTCACCGCAACGGAGTTACTCTTTTTTTAGCCGGCCAGCATGTACATCGAATATTAAGGGTGGCTACCAAAGCGTTTCTTATAGAAGAAGGAAAAATCACCCTTGTTGGAACCGGCGAGCAGCTCTTGGGTCACCCCCATTTCCGGGAAATCCTTCTTGGGATTACAGCTGAGTCAGAAGTTTAAATCGTATGATCGATACCCACTGGAACCCAGTAAAATGCTTATTGACTTAATGTGATAAAATTGAAATAATATTTGTTTTATGAATATCGTTTAGCAATTATTTCGTTAACGTATAATTATTTTTGGAGGAAAATAATGACTGAAGCACTAAAGGTTGGCATGACTCATCAAATGGAACGGGAAACAACGGAGGAAATGTCGGCACAAAAAGTCTATCCCCATGTGCCCAATGTATATGCAACACGAGCCATGGTGGGGCATATTGAAGAGGTTTGTGCAGACTTGGTCCTTTCTCACCTTGGCGAAGGAGAGCAAACCGTTGGAACCGGAATGACATTCAAACACATGGCTGCCACCCCCTTGGGAATGAAGGTGCGTTTCACCGCTAAATTGACTAAGGCGGACGGTCCCAAACTGGCTTTTGAAGTCGAAGGGTTCGATGAAGTTGACAAAATCGGTGAAGCCACCCACTATCGATTTATTATCAACGCTGAAAAATTCAACAGCAACATGGCAAAAAAGGCAGGGAATTAGGAGGCGGGCCATGGCGGAAAAAGACTTCGTAAGCCGGTTAGATGCTATCTTAAGACCTAAAAGTGTAGCAGTTATCGGGGCTTCAGCCAGCCCTGACAAAATGGGCCATGAAATTTTAAAAAACGTCATAGACGGCGGCTTTAAGGGAGCTGTTTACCCCATCAATCCCAAGGCCGACGTTATTCTCGATCTTCCCTGTCACAAGAGCGTAAAGGAGGTTGCAGAAGCTGTAGACCTGGCTGTTATTATCATACCGGCTCGATTCGTGCCCCAGGCCGTGCAGGAGTGCGGCGAAAAGGGTGTCAAAGGCGCAATTATTATTACCGGTGGTTTTGCCGAGGCGGATGACCAAGGCGAAAAGCTACAGCAGCAGGTGGTTGAAGCGGCGCAAAAATTCGGCATTCGCATTATCGGGCCCAACTGCCAGGGTGTAAACAATCCCCATCACCCTCTGTGTGCATCCTGGCCGCTGCTTACCTGCCAGGGCAAGATCGCGCTCATTTCCCAGAGCGGTACGGTAGGCGCCGCAATGATGGACTGGTTATCCGAGGATAAGCTGGGAACCTCCAGTTTTGTCAGTATGGGCAACAGGGCTGACGTGGATGAGGCGGATCTAATTGCCTATTTCAATCAGGATGAAAACACTGATGTGATTGCTGCTTACATTGAAGGGATAAAACGCCCGGAGCAGTTTATCAAATCGGTGAAACAGCTAAAAAAACCGCTGGTGGTTCTCAAGTCCGGCCGTACGCCCAAAGGAAAAGTGGCGGCCGAGTCTCACACCAAGGCTCTGGCCGGTGCTGATGCCATCTATGAGGCCCTCTTTACAAAATATAACATTTGCAGGGCCTACACAGCAGAGGAATTTTATGACTACGCCAAGGCCCTGGCTTATCTGAAACCACCGAAAGGCAATCGCATTCTTTTTATAACCACATCCGGAGGTGCCGCCATTCTTGCAACGGATCAGGCTGAACAGGAAGGCCTTGATGTGTCTACCCTGCCGCAAGAGGCGGTGGAGGCGATCACGCCGCTTATTCCAGCCCATGCCATAAAGTCTAATCCTATTGATCTTACCGGTGATGGCACTGCCCAGATGTTTGACGATGTTATTAAGGCAACCAGGAAATATTACGACACTCTCGGCGTTATTTTTGGTGATCCGGTGGAAGATGCCTCCAGCATAGTAACTCCTGATGCCAATGAGCTGATTATCTTTTATGGAGGGGCCGATATCGAACGTCACGAAAGTGAACTCATGCACCTTAAAGGAATTCCGGTTTTCCCTACCCCCGAACGCGGGATAAAAGCCCTGGCCCAGGTACTTGAACGTAAAACGCTGGCCGTGCCACAGAAACCCACGCTAACTGTTCCTGTGATCGGTCGTCAATTGCCGCTTCACCAAGCATTTGCACGGGTTGCTGAACAAGGACTTTCCTGTACAGACTTTGCCCTGGCGGATAGCCCAACTGCTGCTGCTCAGATTGCTCAGGAGCAAGGATTTCCGGTGGCTCTTAAAATCAGCTCCCCTGATATCCTGCATAAAAGTGATGTGGGGGGGGTACAATTAAACTTGGATTCTGCTGAAGCGGTTAAAAAAGCTCACAACGAGTTGCTGTCAGCTGTGAAGCTCAGTAGTCCCGAAGCCCGGATGGATGGCGTATTAGTGAGTAAGATGGCACCTCCCGGCCTGGAGGTTATCGTGGGAATGAATCGTGACCCGCAGTTCGGCCCGGTTATCCTCTTTGGGCTTGGTGGCATTATGGTAGAGATCTTTCAAGATGTGAGCCTCAGGCTTTTTCCTTTGACCAAAGATGAGGCTCTGACTATGATACGAGAAATAAAAGGCTATGGGCTTATTGCCGGTTATCGCGGCGGACCGGCAGTGGATGAACAGGCACTTGCAGACTGCATTCTTGCGGTGGCCAAAATGGCCGAAAACCATCCGGAGATTGTTGAAATCGATCTTAACCCGGTCTTCGCCTATGCTGAAGGCATATTGGTGGCAGATGCTAGAATTATTGAACGGGAGAATAGCTAAGGAACTAACATGACTGTATCTGATCATTTTGTGACAGAGATCAAGAACAAGTACCCCATGTTGCAAAACTTTACCGATCGCACCTTTGGGGTGGAGATCGAATTTTTCGGCCTGAACTATGTGATAACACCATTGGACAATAGTATCATCAAGCCCTACTGCATTTCATCCCGTGCTAAAGACGGGCGCCACATTACAGATCTTTACAAGGATTACAACCTGGTCCTTGGCGCCAGTCGCGACTTGTGGCACTTTGAGCGAGATTCTTCCGTCAGAGGCAAAGGACACACCAAATGTGGTGTTGAACTGATCAGCCCGATCTTAAGCGGCATGGAAGGACTGGTGCAAGTCTTCAACGCTTTCCGATTTCTCAATGCTATTGAAGGAATTGATATCGATGCAAGTTGCGGCATGCATGTTCATCACGGTGTTGACCCGGCAGTTTACACCTGTAAAGAACTCCAGCAGCTTGTACGCATCGTTCACCACTATGAAGATCTTTTTTATCTGCTTATTCCGGGAGATCGCAAAAACGTCGCAACCTGTCGCCCTATGGAAATTGACGTCAAAGCCTTTCTGGATGTTTGCGAAGGTAATGTTGGTGACGGTAATTGCCACATTAAAGAACTTTGGTATTCACTGAAAAACCGTTACGACGCAAATGGGGGTGTGAATTCACGTTATGATAAGACCCGCTATCACGGCTTGAATCTGCACTCATACTGGTATCGCTCCACCATTGAATTTCGATATCACTCGTCTGTGTTGCATGATATTGATGGAGCCATGCAATGGATCATCTTTACCCAGTTTATTGTTGAATTGAGCCAGGGTTATGTTCCGGAAATCTATTACTATCCCGAAGCGAACAAGTGGCTGAAAACCATCTACGAGATTTATACAGAGTACGGCTATAAGGAGCGTATCAAGCAGGCGCCAACTAAAGCAGATCAGTCAGTAGAACATATAAAATTGTTTAATTGATATCAAAATAATTGAATTAAACAATGTTTTGCAAAGGTCTCGAAGCGGGAGGGCCCATGTGTGACATCTTAGCCATCTCGGCCGGATATAACTATACGCCCCAAAAATACTTGCCCATCTTTGCGGAAAAGGGTAAGAAAAACATGAGCGGCTGGGGCATCGGTTTTTTTCGCGAAGATCAGGCTTTGGTGGAAAAATCATCCGAACAGGTGTTTACGCGAAATCAGGTACACGAAAGCTTCCAAAGACTTGCCCGGGTCATCGATAGCCGGGTCATCATTTCACATCTAAATTGCCCCAAAAGCGGTGGTCGCCACAGTGCACACAACCATCCTTTCAAGCTTGAATTTTTAGAACACCATTGGCTTTTTGCCCAAGTAGGAGTTGTTGAAAACATTCGCGAATATCAGACCGTCGGAACACCACGGCTTGAAATTGATGTCTATACAGCCAGAATTTTCGAATATTTAAGAGATCACTTAGTATTGCTCAACCGCAAAAATCCCTATATCAGTGTATACATTGCCATGCGCATCGCTATCCAAGAGCTTCTTGAAGACTACCCCGGGGAGTACACTTTTTTTCTGGCCAATGAATCGTTTCTCTTTGCCTTTTGTAACTTTGGACAACTGATGGTTCTCAAAGAGTCTGAAAGTATGGGGGACATTCTACTGGTTACTTCCATCAGAGAAAAGCTGATTAGCACCGATTGGCACCCAATAATACCGGATCCTCAATCCAAAGGTGAGCTTTTGGTGATTGCCGGACCGGATATGTTATATGCTGGAGATGTTTGAGGCTGGTATAAATGTGTGACCTTTTTGCCCTTTCCGCCAAAAAAGATTATTCCGCCCCCAAATCGATGCCCCTGTTTGCAGTCCAGGCCAAAAAAAACATGGACGGCTGGGGCATTGGTTTTTTCCGTAAAAATCATGCCTTAATTGAAAAGTCGGCTGAACAGGTTTTTCATTCAGGTCACTTGCACGACAGTTTTCAAAAACTGGCCCGTGTTGTAAAGAGTAGAATTATCATTTGCCATATCCGTTTTCGGACCAGCG
Organism: Deltaproteobacteria bacterium; assembly: GCA_019313505.1. Lineage (GTDB taxonomy): Bacteria > Desulfobacterota > Desulfobacteria > Desulfobacterales > UBA11574 > S5133MH16. Next base: position 6,273 of record JAFDBA010000002.1, on the reverse strand, counting down.
GTTTAGTGGACGAGTGCCATGCCCATCCCTTCGTTCTAAAATTCGGCAGTCATAATTGGATTTTTGCCCATAACGGCAAAGCGCCGGCCATTGAATCTTACAGAAGTAGTGATATTGCCATTGAAGATGCCGTAAGCGACTCGGCCAGGGCTTTTGAATACCTCCGGGACCATATGGAAGATCATCACAGGCATGCCGCAGGACCTGATATGCTTTTCGATGCTTTGGCTTATAGTACTACGCAAATGATCGACCAGTATCCTGGTGACTATAATTTCTTGCTTTCCAACGGACATCTTTTGTTTGCCTTCACCAACCATCGCCAGTTTATGGTTATGAAAGGAAGCCGTGAACTGGAAGGTGGCTTGCTCCTCACCACATTGGCACGGGGCCTCAGCAAAGAAAAGTGGTTGCGTGTGGCAAAAGCCACCAATCGCAGGGGATTGCTTCTGGCAATTTCAGGGAATGATGTTGTTTTACATAAATCGATTTGAGATGGCTTGTAGAAAACTCGTTGCAATCATATCGGCAAAATAATTGATAGAAAAATTATTTTGCCGGCAAATGGTTTTGTATTTTTTCGACCAGGATTTCCGGAAGCGACCTGGCCTTCCAGGTATGGTCGATGCATACAAATGTAACACTTCCTTCCGCCACCAAGCGAGTTTCAGGAGGGCGATAAAATTGAAACTGGAAAATAATAGCCTTATCCTTGATTTCCTTGATCGAGGTGTGCATCTCAAGCAAATCACCATAATAGGCCGGTATAAGAAAGCGACAATCCGCTGCGACTTTGGGCATTCCAAATTTTTCTTCCCGGTTGCGGAAAAATGTTTTCGGTGATATGCCTATATGGCGCAGGAATTCTTCGATGCCCTGATGAAAATAACGAAAATAGGCAACAAAGTAAACAACGCCGTACGGGTCGGTATCACCAAAGAGAACCTGTACTTTGGTCTTATGAATAAGCATGTTGGACCTCCTGTAAATTTTAGTTTCCATCCATAAATGAGCTATTTTTCCGATGAGTGGCGTTCTCCGCGGGTTTCCGCCCTCGACGTACAGAAAGTACGCCTCGGGCAAAAACCCTTGTGCGGCCTTGCTCATCGAAAAAATATCTCATTTATAAATTGGAAACTACTTAGTGCTCAAATGTATTTATGGACGGACACTAGTTCGCTTATAGCGGTATAGATTTTCAGAAACGTTACATATACACTAACTAAAACCTAAGCTGAGCGATTTTTTGCGAAGAGATCGGCGCAAATCGAGTAAAAAATCGCTCAATTTAGGTAAAATAAAGAGGTAATGATGCAATTTCTCAAATCTTTTGTTTTGACCTTTCTGCTTATCCTTGTTTTCCTGAACCCGGCGGCCCGTGCTGCTGGAAATGTCGGGATCGAAATGGTTCAACTGCAAACTGCCGACGGGATCAACCTAACCGGTATTTTGCGCCGGCCTCATACGGTTCAAAATAACGTCGGTGTGGTAATGATCCACGGTTACAGCGGCAACTTCTATTCTGGTATCATGGCCTTTCTCCCGGAAACCCTGGCTGATTTCGGTTTTGCCACTCTGGCGCTAAACATGCGTGACCATGATCGGGGTCCTAAAAAGAACCGGTTTGAAGATAACCGTTATGATATTACTGTAGCGGTGGATGAAATGGCACGGCTTGGCTATAATCCTATATTTCTTTTCGGCCACAGTATGGGCACTAACCGTGTACTCTACTACCTTGCAGCAACCGGAGATCCCAGGATTAAAGGCATGCTGTTAACCGGCCCTCCAGGCAATTTGTTCGAATGGAATATAAGCGTATTCGGCCTAAAGGCTGCAAGCCAGGTTCTCCGCCAGGCCCAGGATTTGGTAGCCGGGAGTAAAGGAGACGAATGGATGCTGATCAATCTGGGTCCTCTGGGTAAAGCACTTTACACCGCTAACCATGTGGTAAGCCTCAGGGGCCCGAAAACAGTTTCCGACCCATACAAAAACATCGCCCGGATTTTTAAGCCGGTTCTCATCGTCCATGGTCTGGCTGATCGCTTGGCAAACCCTGATGTGGCTGACAGACTCCTTAAAAGTGCAACGCCGGGAATACATGTTACGATAGTCAAAATTCCCGGTGCCAATCACCGCTTTAGCGGTCATCAACAGGATCTTGTGAACGCCGTAAACAAGTGGCTAACTAATCAGATGAATCCCTAGCTTGATGGTCTAGGAATTTCCTTTTTTGGACACATATTATCAAGATTCTTAAATTGCAAAATAACAATATTATCTGTGTATACCTGCCCGCTTGTGCCTCGCATGGCAGGCGGGTCTGCGAAAATCTGCGTCCTATTTAGCTTGACTGCTCAAAATCGCTTATGAACTTTTTACGAAACCATCGTCCTTGAAATCATTTATGTTGCCCTGACTCGGATAATCAAGGAAAGTGCTTAAGAAACCTCATGCAAACTGCTACGTACTTGGGAGTAGATATCGGGAGCCATGACAAGAAGGTGATCATTGATCTTTTGTCCGTCCAGGTATTCGTTAAGGAAAAAATTATTTCCATTTATCTTGCAGATTTTTCCTCCCGCCGCCTCAAGAATGATACCTGCTGCAGAAAGATCTTGATACGACTCGTTAGCAATGATTGCGGCTTCCGCGCGACCCATGGCAACATAGCATATATGAGCACCGGTGCATCCCAGATCGCGGATTTTACCTGGGAATGTGGATCGATAACTGTGGTGAAACCGGGAGTAAGTGAAAAGAAGGCTCTCGTCGTTAATATTTTTTTTATCAGATACGCAGATTTCCTCTTTTCCCAAAAAAGCTTTTTGTTCTGCCCGTGCATGAAATAGATCGCCGGTTGCCGGCATATGAAATGCACCGAAAACGGGCCAGAAATTTTCAATAAGTGCAAGAGAGGTGCCCCAAATGGGGATTCCAGCCTGAAAATTAGCAACACCATCTAACGGATCAAAGATCCACAGGTAGCGCTTTTCATCATGGGTGTAGTCTTTATCGGCCTGGTTGTTTTTAAACACCTGATGCTCTGGGAAATGATTGTTGAGCTGATCCTGAAAAAATGCCATCAGATGGAGCTCCGCTTCTGTAACCAGTTCCTCATCGAATTTAATATTGGGGTTTCCTTTACCATAATAGGAAAGTGCTTCTTTACCTGAACGGCGGATAACTTCCATTGCAAATTTAGTTAAATCTTTAATCCCAGGAACTTTTATACCCATTTACACTCCTTGTTCAAAGAATAATTTGGAGAGAAAACACAATAAAACGCTAAAAATCTCCCAGTGGTCTTTTAAATGTAAATTTGGCAGGATCTTGGACCAATTTCCGGCATGCGGTTTTTGTGTTTCCACCAAGAGCTGAAAATGGGAGAGATACAATAAAAATGGCGCTGCCCACCACAGTGGCAACGATTCCCAAGGGCCTGATAACTAAAAGGTCTGCGGTCATGGCTTCGGCGCTGACATTGTTATCCATAGTCTTGCTTTGCGCAAGAGCGGAAGTGCCGAATGGAATAAAGATCATGGCTGCAATTAACAACAAGATCATGGATTGTTTTCTTATTTTATGCATATCTTCCTCCTTATGAAAGCACCTTTCACATGTTCTGATGAGACCTTTGCAAAAGGGAGCGTTTTCCAAAGGTCTGCCCGATACGGTTGAAAAATATCTATAATAAAGCTATATTTTGTCTACATAGTAACCAAATTGAGGTGTTTGATAAAATATCTAATTTTCACAGGTAGTTTGCACAATGTATTCTAAAGAAAAACAGCTTCGGTGTCAAGAAAAAAACGGGGGCATTAAAACCAGTTTTGCTTTGCATGAACCTAACCCGGACAAGCCGGAACTAAAAATATTTGTGGCAAGAAAAAAAGTTTTGCCACAGAAAGCCCAAAATTTACAACTAAGCGTCTAACTTGGATAAATTAAAGAAAAATGGCATCATATTTGACTTATATAGAAGTCGCCGTAGCGCTTCCGGTATACAATACCTATACTTACAGCGTTCCGGAAAATCTTGGTGAACTGGTATCCACGGGAAAAAGGGTGCTGGTCCCATTCGGCCGGCGCAGGGTAACAGGATATATCCTGGGCCAGGGAAAGGATGAAAATCAGGAAGGGATAAAAACTATCTTGGATATCCTTGATGAAAAGCCCCTTTTCCCTTCATCCATGATTCCGTTCTTCAGGTGGACCGCTGACTACTACCTGCATCCCATAGGAGATGTTATCAAATGTGCTTTGCCCGGAGGCTTAAATCTTTACGACTTTTTCACCATCGCAATTACGGAAAAAGGGAAAGATTCTCTTTTAAATAATTCTACCACACCTCTGGAAATGGAGATCTTAAACCGGCTGGGGACCGGACCATGTCGCTTCAAAGACCTTAACAAAAATTTTAATAAGCACATCCCTAATGCTTTAATTCATTCCATGGAAAGTCGGGGGGTTATTGTTTGCAATCGCAAGCTAAAAGGTGGGTCAACTAAACCGAAGATGGAGCGATATGTGTCATTAATTGGTTCGGATATTCCAATGGAAAAACTTTCCAATGCAAGAAAAAAAATCATTGAGACTCTCAAAACTTTCAGTGAAATCTCCGTAAAAAAATTACAAGAACAGGTTCCTTCTGGTCCAAGATTAATAAAATCTCTTGAAACGGACGGGTACATTTCGATTTTTCAAAAAAAAGTGTACCGGGATCCCTTCGGTGAACCCATAGCACCTGACACCGCTCACACGCTTACAAAAGAACAGAAAAGTGTGATCTTTACAGTAACAGAATCCCTTGGCCGGAAATTTACAACCTGTCTTCTGGCAGGAGTCACTGGAAGCGGCAAGACAGAAGTTTATATGCAGCTTGCTGCAAAAGTTATAAGCCTGGGCTATTCCGTGCTGGTCCTTGTTCCGGAGATTGCCCTTATTTCCCAGATGGAACGTCGCTTTCGAGCCCGGTTTGGAGAGTGTGTTGCTATTCTTCACAGCGGTCTTTCAGCTGGAGAACGCTATGACCAGTGGATGCGTATCGCTCGAGGGGAAGCGGCTATCGTAATAGGTGCAAGATCCGCCGTGTTTGCACCTTTTGTGAATATCGGCATTATTATCGTTGATGAAGAACATGACACATCCTACAAGCAGGAGGGTGGTTTGCGTTATAATGCCAGGGATCTTGCAGTTGTAAGAGCAAAGCTTGATAACGGCGTTGCCCTGCTGGGGTCTGCTACACCCTCGATACAGTCGTACTATAATACGACAACAAAAAAGTTTAAGGTGGTCACATTAACAAAAAGAGTTGAAAAACGACCCCTCCCGGAGATAACCGTAGTCGATCTGTGCAAAAGCAGGGATGTTCGGGGAATTCGGCGCTTCATTACACCGGAACTTCACCGGGAAATGAAAGCAACACTCGTTCGAGGGGAGCAGGTTCTTCTTTTTCTAAACCGCCGTGGTTTTGCCAGTTATCCGGTTTGTGCGGCCTGTGGTGAAGCCATAAGATGCAAAAATTGTGATATTTCACTTACCCTGCATCAGAAGATCAATGCATACAAATGTCATTACTGCGGTTATGCGCGGGCATCCACATCAAACTGCACGTCCTGCGGATCCACCAAAATCCTTTTGCTGGGTATAGGAACTGAAAAAGTCGAGGCAGCCGTAAAATCTTTTTTCCCTGATGCCAGGACGGCCAGGATGGATCGAGATACCACCCGGCGAAAAGGTTCCATTCTGAAAATCCTGAAAGGTCTCAGAAACCAGACAACAGATATTCTCGTGGGGACTCAGATGGTCGCAAAAGGCCATGACTTTCCCAACATTACTCTGGTGGGTATTATTTGCGCAGATCTTTCACTCAACTTTCCGGATTTTCGAGCCGGGGAACGAACCTTTCAGCTCTTAGCCCAGGTTGCCGGAAGGGCAGGGCGGGGAGCTGTGCCCGGCCGTGTGATCCTGCAGACTTATAACCCAAATCATTTCGCCGTCTTATCTGCAACAAAGCAGGACTTTCAAACCTTTTACAACCAGGAGATAAGTTTCCGGAAGAGCCTGAATTATCCCCCATTTGCAAGGATGGTCCAGCTTAAAATATCAGGGAAAGATAAGGATAAAACCCGGCGGCATGCCCAGGATATCGGGGATCTTTGTGATACGTTGAAAAACAACAATCACTCTTTTTTAAAGTCCGTGGAAATATTGGGACCCATTGAAGCCTCACTTCCAAGAATCGCAAAACGATACAGGTGGCAGATCCTT
>JAFDBA010000218.1 GCA_019313505.1 Deltaproteobacteria bacterium | reverse complement strand
ACTCGATGAACCGGTGACAGGCCTCGATCCGATCGGTATCCGGGATGTGAGAAAAATTCTTGAGAGCCTGCGCGACAACGGTGTTACCGTGTTCTTGAATTCCCATCTCCTTTCAGAAGTGGAAAAGACATGCCGGACGCTGGCAATAATGAACAACGGAAAAATCCTCGTCAAGGATTCGATTCGTTCAATAATAGAGGACGACGAGACGTTGGAGGATGTTTTTATAAAATATATACAAAAAGGCAAATGAATAGTTTTTTAAAAATAACCGGCTACACCATTCGCGACCAGATGCGGCACAAAAGCTTTTATGTTCTGCTGGGGCTTTCCATTCTGTTCGTGCTGATGATTCGCGGATGTTACAGCGGCCAATATGTTGTCAACGGGAAACAGTTGGACAACATCACGGTTGCGTGGCATGTTTCAAAAATTGTTTTCCAGGTCATAGCGTCCGGCATGTTCCTGATTGTCATCCTGCTATCGATGAAAATTTTCAGCAGAGACCACGAAGACGGAAGCCTGGTATTGTTTCTTTCCAGGCAGGTTTTCAGGTGGCAATACATTTTCGGCAGGATCACCGGCACATGGTTTTTGTGCCTGGTTTTCATGTTTATTCTTCACGCAACGATTTTTCTGACGGTGTGGGTAAAAACCGGCGCCACCATTCCAGGGTATTTAACCGCATCGCTGGTATGTTCGATCAATCTTCTCTTGATTGCGGTTTCGGTGTGCTTTTTATCTCTTTATCTGCCGGATTTCATCAGCGCGGTTTTTACTTTTGGGATTTTACTCGTCGGCTATATTTCCGACGGTGGTTATCAGATCTTAAACAGCGGAATTTTAAAGACAGCGGTTCCTTCGGCTGCGGCCTCGCCCCCCGCCCTGTGGAGAATTTTATACCCGAAAGTTTACATGGTGCAGGCCTACGCCGATTCGATCATCGGTCAAAGCAGTTTTAACAACATGGGACCTCTTCACCCGATTCTGAATGTTTCCTTTTTCATCATTCTGATAACCGTGTTAATGCTGGTCGTTTTTAATAAAAAAGAAATTTAGCCCGAATATCGCATGGTTAAATTTTCGGCTGAGGGAATTCCACCCTTTTTGTGGCAATAAAATTAAAGCTATGAATGATAGATATCCTGTGAAAATATCGCCAGGTCTTCATGTTCGGATCGTATTAAAGAAAGACCAGCGATCCGGAAAATTAACGGAAGGTATAGTGAAGGACGTTCTGACAAAATCGCCGACTCACCCACATGGCATTAAGGTCCGTATGGAAAGTGGCGAAATTGGGAGGGTGAAGGAAGTATTAGATTAAGAGGGCAGTGGGGCCACCCATAACTGACCCCTTAACTCCTTAACATATTATATTTCAAATGATGATAAATAACTTTATAGAATCATTAAGGTATTCGCCCAAAAGAGTTGATGTGTTTAATCCATGGTGGGAGACAGATCCAGAAAATGATATTGATGATAAAGGGCCAATAATACGGAGACAACAATTATTTCAATACCTGAATGAGCGAATCGGGAAGGCAAGATTTTTACTTGTTGGAGAGGCAATCGGATACCAGGGAGGGCATTTCACAGGTATTCCGATGACGTCAGAAAGAATTCTTCTTGGTGGCCATGTTAAAAAGGGTATATTACCGGAACATGTTTTTTCCGGGATTGAGATAAACCGAACAAGCAAACCAAAGTTAAAACGTCAAGGCTTTACAGAACCCACAGGAACAATAGTTTGGGGACATATAATCCAATCCAATTTAAATCCTAAAGATTTTATTTTGTGGAACGCATTTCCATGGCATCCTTTTAAACCTGAATCAGGGTATCTATCTAATCGAACGCCTAACAATAAAGAGTTTGAATTTGGCATAGGTATCTTAGCCCAATTAATACAGATCACCAAAATAGGAAATATCATTGCTGTCGGTGAAAAATCTTTTAAGATGCTCAATGAGCTTGAGATAAATTGTATTAAAGTTAGACATCCTGCAAATGGTGGTGCTACAAAGTATAGGAAACAACTTGCAAAAATCATTTCATAAAAAATATTCAAGAGTAATTTCTTAAAGAAAACAAATAAAAAGATGGCCCCAAGTTTACTGATAAGCACCCATTTTACGAACAAATCCTATGGGGCGCAACCCCTGTTTACTGATATTTCTCTACAGGTTTTCGACAACGAGCGCCTGGGATTGATCGGTCCCAATGGTGCTGGGAAATCCACGTTCCTGAAGATCCTCGCTGATCTGGAGGATGCCGATTCCGGAGAGATTTCGCGAAAAAGAAATATACACATGATTTACCTGCCGCAAGACGACGTTCTCGGTCCGGAGAAAACCATAGAGGAAATCCTGTTCCACGCCATTCCCAAAGAGCTTGAGGCATGGCAGGTCAGTAGGCGACGTCAGGAAATAATGAGCCTCATTGGAGTGGATAACACGAAACAAAAGGTAAAAACACTCTCCGGCGGGTGGCGCAAAAGGTTGGCTATTGGTCAAGCTCTGTTTCAAAAACCGGAGTTACTCCTCATGGATGAACCCACAAACCATTTGGACCTGGAGGGGATTCTATGGTTGGAGAACCTTCTCAAAGATGCCCCCTTCGCTTTTGTCCTGGTGAGCCACGATCGGTTCTTTCTGGAAAATACGACTAACCGGATTGTTGAGTTAAACCAACGATATCCGGAGGGGTTTCTCAAAGTGGAGGGCAATTATAGCGTATTTGTTGAAAAGCGGGAGAAGTGTATCCATGAACAGGCGAAACTTGAGACCGTTCTTTCCAACAAAGTCCGTCGTGAGATAGAATGGCTCCGTCGCGGTCCCAAAGCGAGAACCTCGAAAGCGCGATACCGGATCGATAAGGCGCGCCAGCTGGGAGAAAATTTGGCGGCGGTAAAAGGCCGTAATGCGAAAAACAGGAGCGTTGGCATCGCCTTTGATACCACCCATCGAAGAACAAAAAAACTTCTGGATGCGCAAAATCTGAGAAAAACCCTGGGAGGAAAGCTCCTTTTTGGCAACCTTAGCTTGAAACTTGCTCCCGGAATTCGCATTGGAGTCATGGGGAAAAACGGAACAGGAAAGAGTACTCTCATACAGATTTTAAATGGTAATTTGGTTCCTGATGCCGGTTCTGTAAAAGTGGCGGAGGGTTTGCGAGTCTTGACGTTTGATCAAAAGAGGGAGTTATCGGAGGGGAGTCAGACCTTGCGGCAAGCCCTGTCTCCAGAAGGAGATACGGTCATATATCAGGGACGGTCTTTCCATGTGACCGCCTGGGCTAAGCGATTCCTCTTTCAAA
>JAFDBA010000217.1 GCA_019313505.1 Deltaproteobacteria bacterium | reverse complement strand
GGGGGGACGAATGAAAAGAGGTGAAATAAGGTGGTACAAATTTAAGACTCCCGACAAGAAACGTCCTGTTTTAGTTTTGACCCGTGATTCTATACTGGAATATCTTGGCGAAATCACAGTCGCTCCGATAACCTCAACTGTCCGGGACATACCAAGTGAGGTATTTCTTTCAAAACAGGATGGTATGATGAAAAACTGTGCCATCAATTTAGATCACATTCAGACCGTGTCAAAAGGAAAAGTTGGATCAATTATAACAACTCTCCCGCAAGAAAAATTGAAACAGGTACGTGATGCCATTCAATTTGCCCTGGGTTTGTAATACTTGGAACGCAAGGGATGTTAGGGCTCGCGCAAAATCGGCTACATTTATATGGATGATTGAACGCTCACGCATATCAAGTTAAATAGGACGCCCTAGTACCATCTGCCGGAGCTACGGGGCAAGCGCAGAGATTGTGCGAAAAGACCATTAATTAACAGATTCATAAATCGGGGGGGGTAAAATGAGGATGTTAACCTTACTTATTTCCAGTTCTTGCTTTCAAGACCATTTATTCTTCGGAAATGGTCCATATTATCAGTTATAACACCATATTTGTGACTTATAGCAATGGCTGCAATTGCTATATCGAAATCGTCTATAATCTTTCCCCGGCTCTCAAGATCTGCTTTTATACTTCCAAAATATTCAGATGACTCAGGTAACCATGGCAAAACTTTAATTATTGAAAGCAGTCGATCTCTTTCTGACTGTAATAACAGGTATTTCTTGGAAAAATTATCTAATCTTTTTATTCCGTAATGTATCTCGGCAACAACTGGCGGCACCGTGGCAATATCTCCCGGACGGTATTCTTTCAGGAATGTCAGTAAGTATTTGTCTCGTCTCATGATTGCCGAAAAGGCAGTGGTATCCAATACATATCTCATAGGTCAACATTCATTCGATTTCTGCGCATATTAATAATCGCTTCTTCCATTTCCGCCACTCCTTCCCTCAGTAATTTTAATTGTTCTCCACTGAGGCCGGGCTCAAAAAAATCTTCAGGCCACTGTCCAGCATCATTATTCAATGCCTGTTCGCAGGCCTGAACGATAAAGCGGTTTCTGCTAACACCTTTTTTCTTAACTATCTGATCTATTTTGGACAATAATTTATCAGGGATATGGACTGTTGTAGACGGCATAAAATCACCCCCTTTTATTTTTGCCATTAAAATATATTTTATAGATGAATAGAATATATTCTATTTGTTTAACTGTCAAGGTAAAATAAAGGAGAATAAAAACCAACTTCAAAATACAGAATAAATAGGAGTTGTATGCAATCAGAGCCAAGCTCGGATCTGTCAGACTTGTCACAGGATTTCCTGGTCGGCTGATATCCTGGGAGTTCCACAAACGATCAAAGGTTTTGACAAGCCGGACTTTTATGAGGTATTCTTAATTGACGGTCTCGTAAAAAGTCACGAATTCAACTATAGATGGTTAAGTAAAAAGGTTCATATACAAGGCGTAAGATTTTTTCAGGAACGAGGCCATACAAGTAGTATGCCTAATGTCTGAAAAAATACTACAACGCAGTAGATGGGACTTTTTACGACACCATCTTAATTTATGTAGCCAGTTTTATTATGTTGTGAGATTTTAAACCTCTGATATATCTGATACAGTTATTTTTATTAAATTAGCGCTTATAGGGAGTCAGAAATTTACAAAATATTGAAGATATCGTAACGCTTGAAGAGGTTGGTTATGAATTTTCTGGTTATCGGTGGTGATGCAGCCGGAATGAGTGCTGCAAGCAGAGCAAAAAGAAATAATCCTGATCTGAATATTGTAGTATTGGAAAAGACAATTGATGTTTCGTACAGCGCCTGTGGAATGCCGTATAATATCGCTGACCCTAACAGGGAAATGGACGATCTAGTTGTGAGACATGCAAGGGTCTTCAGGGAAAAACAGGGGCTCAATCTTTTGACAGGTCATTGTGTTGAATCAATTGACCCGGTTAAAAGGACTGTTGTCGGCACCTCCAGACATAAGGAAACGTTTCAATTTGGTTATGATAAATTGTTAATCGCAACAGGCGGATCTCCGATCATCCCTGATCTTCCTGGATTTGATCTAACGGGAGTTATGGCTTTAAAAAGCCTTAATGACGGCAGAAGAATAAAAGCGTTTATAAAATCAAACAATGTTAAAAAAGCCGTCATTATCGGCATGGGTTATATCGGTCTTGAAATGTGTGAAGCACTCCGGGCCAGATCCATAGAAGTCGAAATGGTAAAACCAGGCCCTGTGTTTTTGCCATGGATGGAAGAAGAGATGTCTAATGTCGTTCGAGAAGAAGTTGAGTCTAACAACGTAAAATTAAATCCAGGCCGGCTAATTCAGAAAATTGAAGCCAACGGCCAACACCTAAAAGTAATATGCTCTGATCTAACTCTTGAAGCCGATATGGTTCTGGTTTCCATGGGAATAAAGCCAAATAGTGAACTTGCCGCCCAGGCAGGTATTGATCTTGGTATAAAGAATTCGATTGCCGTGGACAGAAAACTCAAGACCTCCGATGAAAACATATATGCTGCCGGAGACTGTGCAGATGCCTATCATGTGGTTACAGGCAAAAAAACGTGGGTGCCCCTGGCTTCAAGAGCCAACAGAGCCGGCTGGGCGGTTGCCGACAATATCTGTGGCAAGGAGGTCGAGCTTCCAGGTGTTGCCGGTACGGCCGTCTTTAAGGTGTTTAACCTCGAGGTAGCGCGCACTGGGCTTACTATGGAAGAAGCGATAAAATCGGGTTTTGATCCTGCAAAGGTTATTATCAAAACCCGTTCACGTGCCCATGCCCATCCCGGTGCATCGTTCATCCGGGTGCAGATGATCGGTGATAAAAAAACCGGACAGCTTTTAGGAGCCCAGATGGTGGGTAAGGAGGGGGTTGCACATAGAATTAATGCTCTTGCCGTTGCCCTACACAGCCGGATGACCGTTGAAGAGTTCTGTCAAACCGATCTGGCATATGCTCCACCTTTCGGACCGGTATGGGACCCAATGCTGACCGCAGCAAATCAGCTACTCAAAAGAATGTAGGCATAAGGACTTCCCGAACCTATCGGATGGTTGCTGCTACCCAAAAGGACAATAACGTAACAATGAAGGGCTAATCCATCCATACAATCCTGCAAAATATTTGACTTTCTTGATATCGTTGATATCGTTTTTCATTAAGGGCAAATCCGTTTTACGGGGTTTGCCTTTTTGATTTATTTTGGACATTATGCGATATATTTAATTGGAACTAATTGACGTGGGGTTAACAGCTTGTTATGGGCATTAATTCTCTACCTTTTATTCGATATATTTAAAAGGGTTTCTAAAACAATATAAATTTTCAATAAGTTTAAGTAAAGGGAGTTGATATGTCCAATCTCGTGGACAATCCGGAAGAATATTTCAGAAAATTTCTGCCAAAAAGAGAACAATTGCTAATCGAACTGGAGGAAGAAGCCCAGCGAGAAGACATTCCGATTGTCGGACCCATTGTCGGCGAACTTCTGTATATTTTGGCAAAGGTAACTCGAGCGGAGCGAGTATTGGAACTCGGTACCGCTACCGGTTATTCGACGATTTTTCTCGCCAAATCGTTTGCATCTTTCCGGGGAAAGGTGGTGACGATTGAAAACGACTCGGATATGGCGGCCAGAGCCGCAATTAATTTTCACCGGACAGGCCTTAATCAACAGATTGAAATCGTTGTCGGCGATGCTCAAGAGAAACTATCCGAAATGGACGAATCTTTTGACTTCATTTTTATAGATATTGATAAGGAAAACTATGCCGCCATTCTGCCTCACTGCCACCGAATGCTGAAACAGGACGGATTGCTGGTGGCAGACAACGTGGGTTTCAAGGATGCAGATCCTTTTAATCGTTTGATTTCCGAATCTTCGAAATGGAGGTCGGTTAGTCTTTTTGCATATCTTCCCTTTCATTCCCCGGAAAGAGATGGATTGTGTTTGGCAGTGCGACTCTAAAGTAGAAAACACAGGGGTCTTCATTCTTCACACATTCAAATTTTTTTCAACCTTTCTGATTTTTCTTCTAAGCTTTTTGTCACTTCTCATTTTATCATTAACCCGCCTGCTTGCCTGGGACACTCCGGATTCTCCAATCCCGAAATGTGTG
>JAFDBA010000216.1 GCA_019313505.1 Deltaproteobacteria bacterium | reverse complement strand
AAAGGTTTGGATTAACCATTTTAGATTATATGGTTACCTCGAACCACATCCATCTGCTTGTTATTGATGACGGTCCAAGTGATGTGATTTCCAAATCAATGCAACTAATTGCCGGACGTACAGGCCAGGAGTATAATCGGCGCAAGAGTCGTAAAGGCGCATTTTGGGAAGACCGATACCATGCAACAGCTATCGAGGGTGATGATCACCTATTCCGCTGCATGGTTTACATTGGCTTAAACATGGTACGCACCGGTATTATTTCCCATCCCTTGGAATGGGAGTTTTGCGGATACAATGAAATTCAAAATCCAAGGAAAAGATATGCCTTAATCAATTACAGAAAATTAACGGAATTATTGCATAGTAGATCAATTGAGGATTTGAAAGATGCTCACTCTAGATGGGTTGAAGAAACTCTCGGAATTGATAGACATGTACGAGATACAAAGTGGACCCAGAGTGTTGCTGTGGGCAGTAAAGAATTTGTTGAAATGACAAAAGACAAACTCGGTTATCGTGCAGAAGGACGAAAGGTTGTCAAATCGGATGAATATTATCAGCTTCGTGAACAACAGGCATCTTATATAGCCAATTCGGGCCATAAAAAGGTAACTCTAAGCGATGATAACACCTACTTCTGGAACGTTTTTAATGTAAATTAAGACAGATAGCTTGGTCAGACCCCAATTGTTACTTTTTTGTATGTTTCCAGATTATAATCGAAAGTTTTAGTTAATTTTTTGATTCTGTCAGGTACATTCATATTCAACAACTCGCTATTTTATTAAACGCATAACCAATATCACCTGCCGCAAACAGAAAAAGCTCATTGCTGATGTGAATAAACCAAAATTCTTTGGAAAACAAAAAATCGCACGGTGTTTGTGGTCATTGTGCATGCCCTTGTTGGGTGATATTTTTCAGAAGAGTTTCATTCACCCATGCGTTAAGGCTTTTCCCGTTCTTTCGTGCTTGGATGACAATTGTTTTATGAAGTTCTGGATCTACACGAACTATGAATTTACCAGAGTACGGTTTTTCTGGGTCTTCACCTCGTTCAGCGCAGAATTCAAGATAATCTTCGACTGAATCATGAAGTGCTTTCCATAATTCTTCAACGGTTTCACCCTCGAAAGTGATTACATCTCGCAAATTGATGATTTCGCCGTGAAAAATATTAGACTCATCATCAAACTGCACCTTCGCAAAATATCCTTTATATTCCATCATTATTTTACCCCCGCCTCTTGAAGGAATCTACAGACTGATTTTACGGCCCCCTTGCTGGTAATTCGCTTTGGATGTGGCCGATGAAATACAGCCCGAACCTCGTTGAGTGCAACCCTTACACGCGAGCCTTTACCCTCTGAAATATCAGCCCCGAGTGCGGTGAACAAAGATTCAATATCTGTCCAAGAAATATCCGAACGTACAGGGCTTTCGAATATGCGCTTCAAGGTTTGCCGCTGTTTTTTGTTCATAGCAACATGATACCAATATATGATACTATGTCAAGAGGCTATTTCTCACACCCAACGAAAAGGTCAGTTGACAGGGCCATTCGACAGAATGAGTAACGGCAAATGGCTTGGTTTCATTTTTTGATTTTCAATAAGCCAGCTGTGGCCCTGGTCAACTGAACCGCCATGTTAAGTCTTGTCCTCATCCCTAGCAGCAAGGTACCAAGGGCGATTTAAAATATATTTAGAGGAACATTCGAAGCAATTAATGACTTGCCCTTCTTTCAGGAAATGACGTCCAAAATAATTTTTCTTCTTACACTTAGGGCAGGCAAAATCTAACTGACGTAATTTCCATAAAGTTTTGCCTTCCTCCGTGACTTTTACGTCATACTCTGCTTTACAATTTTCATTTTTACATATTGCAACGGGATTGTTCTTTAAACTCTCGACATTTCTTAAAATAGGTTGGCCACATTCTCTACAAACCGACTGGGCAACCTCAGCGAGATTAGAGTCAAATGTATTTGCTGCTGCGGCCGATATTTCAGGGAGTATTGTTTCTAAATATGATTTTAAATCTTGTACTTCGGCCCCCTTATTTTTTTGCTGTTTTAAGGTGGGGACATGAAGAAAAAAACTAAGTTTGTTGTAATGCTTTTTTAATACTTCGAATCGAAGGTTAGTATGACCCTCTGTAAGTATTAATTTGTCACGAGAGCCATCTGGCTTTTCACTCCATATCCTAAGCTCATAATTTTCCATTACGAAAGGGTCATACTCATGGAGCGTTTCCATCACTTTTTTGGGCTGCCATGTTGAATAAACTTCTTCGGGCACATGTTTTTCGTATAATTTTAGCTTTTCATAACAAATAGCCTCAATACAATAACGTAATTCAAGACAGGCATATCTGAGTTCTTCTGGGCGGCCACTTTTAAGCAACTGCTTCGCTCTATTAAAAGTTTCATATTTATCAAAAATGATCATAGTTCTTTAATACTTAACCAACAAACCCCGCGGTTAGCGCAGTTTGCCTTTTATTAATGGGTGTTTAATGATGGAGCATGATCAACGGTCCGCCTTTGCTGAAAAGCTATGGCGCGACAAGGAGGTGGCATCATGCTCCATCGGTATTGCAGCCAGTTTCTTGCATACTGTCAGTTGGCCGATTTTTCGGCGCGTTCCATCCAGGCTTTAACCATCAGGCTTAACGAATTAGCAAACTTTTTAAAAATAAAAAGAATTCGGTCTGTTAAAAAGGTTCGCTATCTAACAGCTTAAGGGGCAGGTCTTCATTCTTCACATTGTGCCAAAAAACTGTCAAGAATGAAGACCTTACCCCGTTGTCTTTTTTATACTAAGAAAAACAAAGTAAACCAAAATATCGAAATGTTGCTGATGCCCCCGTTCTTCTGCCAGCTATTCCGCCTGCTTTTTTTCACCCGCCCAGAATCTGAATTTGGACTGTCCCTGCCCGCTATGCCTTCCCCCAAACCAAAAAAGACTCAACGGTGTGGCTTATTAAATTCCCAGTTAATTAACCGGTCTGATATGAGCTATGGCAGGCGGGTTCGATTAATCGCATAACATACCTCCTTTAATCTTGATTTATTTAAAGACCTATTTTTTCTTTGAAATGATGACGTACCTGCCGGTTACACAGATCCCATGTCCGCAATCCCCAGTTAACCGCCTTAAATCTAACAAGATCGCTTTTGTCCTCCAACGCAATGGACCACACAAGAGGCTCTGCCCACCCATGCTTTTCAGCCACTTGGGGGACTGTGAAGCCCTGCTTCAATTCGGTATTTACCGGATTTGGCAACACTGCCATTTTGGGTAAATGGTTAGAAATTGTCTGTTGCGGCACACCCAAACACAATGCAATACGCTCT
>JAFDBA010000056.1 GCA_019313505.1 Deltaproteobacteria bacterium | reverse complement strand
CGGAGAAGGTACACTCGAAATACTGCCGGACGGATTCGGATTTTTACGGGCGCCTAATTACAATTACTTGCCGGGGCCTGATGATATTTATGTGTCTCCTTCACAGATACGCCGCTTCAATCTAAGAACAGGGGATACTGTGTCCGGACAGATTCGGCAACCTAAGGAGACGGAACGATATTTTGCCCTGTTAAAGGTCGAAGCGGTAAATTATGAAGATCCGGAGTTGGCCAGGGAAAAAATTCTTTTTGACAATCTGACGCCCCTTTATCCGGAAAGTAAGCTAATGCTTGAATGCGATTCTGATAATTATTCCACGAGAATAATGGACCTTTTGAGCCCTATCGGTTTTGGTCAAAGAGGGTTGATTGTTTCACCTCCAAGATCCGGAAAGACAATGCTGCTGCAGTCGATTGCCAATAGTATCAGTGTCAATCATAAAGATATTGTTCTGTTTGTGCTCCTTATTGACGAACGCCCCGAAGAGGTCACGGACATGGACCGATCCGTGGACGGCGAAGTAATTAGTTCGACCTTTGACGAGCCTGCAGAAAGACATGTTCAGGTTGCTGAAATGGTTATCGAGAAGTCCAAGCGTCTGGTGGAACATAAAAAAGATGTGGTTATTCTTTTAGATAGCATAACCCGGCTCGCACGGGCATACAATTCTGTTATCCCGCCAAGCGGTAAGATACTTTCCGGAGGCGTTGATTCAAATGCACTTCAACGCCCAAAACGTTTTTTCGGAGCTGCAAGAAACATTGAAGATGGGGGAAGCCTCACCATTATAGCAACCGCCCTGGTTGATACCGGAAGTCGTATGGATGAAGTCATTTTTGAAGAATTCAAGGGTACCGGCAATTTGGAAATTCAGTTAGATCGCAGGCTTGCTGATAAACGTGTGTTCCCTGCTATTGACATAAAAAAATCGGGTACGCGCAAGGAAGAGCTTCTTCTGGATGAGGGAACACTGACCCGTGTCTGGATTTTAAGAAAGCTGCTTTCTTCCTTAAATCCTGCTGACAGTTTGGAGTTTTTACTTGATAAAATGAGTGGAACAAAGAATAATCAAGATTTCTTAGATTCAATGAATGCGTAAAAGAAAAGCAGGGGGTTGAAAACATATGAAAAATGACATTCATCCTGAGTATAAAAAGACAGCCATAAGGTGCGCATGCGGCAATGTATTAGAAGCAGGTTCGACAAAATCTGATATACGGGTTGAAATCTGCTCAAAGTGCCATCCTTTCTTTACAGGCAAACAGAAACTTGTGGACACTGCCGGACGAATTGAGCGCTTCCGCAAGAAATATGAAAAATTTCAGAACAAATAAACAGCCCATCCACCGACACGGCTAATCCCTCATAAACATATGCAAAAGATGATGGGCCGTTTTTTTTAGGCGTCACTGTTTTTTTTAATGGAGTGATCTGAACAAGACCTATGTTTGATAGATTGACAGGTGTTGAAAATAGATTCTTAGAAGTCGAAAAGCTTTTAAGCGATCCCGGGATTGTACAAGATCGGGACGCATACCAGAAATATAGCCGGGAACATGCCGATCTTAACAAAATTGTATTGGTTTTCAGAAAGTATAAGCGGATTATAGAAGACCTCAATGACAGCATGGAGCTGTTGAAGGACAAAGACCCGGATATAAAAGAGATGGCCCGGGATGAAGTCGGAGCCCTGACCCTTAGCAAAGAGAACCTCGAAAACGATCTTAAGAATCTCCTTTTGCCCAAAGATTCCAATGATGATAAGAATGTTATTGTTGAAATAAGGGCTGGAACGGGCGGGGAAGAGGCCGGACTGTTTGCAAGTGATCTTTTCAGAATGTACACCCGGTATACTGAAAGGAAAAATTGGAAAGTCGAGGTCATGACCCACCATCCGACCGGTGTTGGCGGTTTAAAAGAGATCATTGCCATGATACACGGAAAAGGGGCATACAGCCGTTTTAAATATGAAAGTGGCATACATCGTGTCCAGCGTGTTCCGGAAACCGAGGCTCAGGGGCGGATACATACCTCTGCAGTGACTGTCGCGGTTCTGCCGGAAGCCGAGGATGTTGAACTTCATATCGATCCAAATGAGATTAAAGTCGATGTGTTCCGATCAACCGGTCCGGGAGGTCAAAGTGTGAATACAACCGATTCAGCAGTACGTCTTACCCATTTACCCACAGGTATTGTGGTAACGTGTCAGGATGAAAAATCCCAGTTGAAAAATAAAAACAAGGGCATGAAAGTGCTGCGTGCCCGTCTTCTTGATCGTATGGTCACGGAGCAGGATGAAAAAAGATCTAAAGAACGGAAAAGCCAGATAGGAAACGGAGACAGAAGCGGAAGAATCAGGACGTATAACTTTCCCCAGGGAAGAGTAACCGACCATAGGATCGGACTTACCCTTTACAAGCTTGAAAATATTATGCAGGGAGAAATAGACGAAATCATAGAAAAGCTTGCAACTTTTTATCAGACCCAGGCATTACAGAATGCAGAATCAGCCGAAGCCCAGGGATCCTGAATGGACCATAATAAAACTTCTCAAATGGACCACTTCTTATTTTAAATCCCACGATATAGACAGTCCGAGATCTACAGCAGAAATACTTCTCGCACATATCTTAAAATTAAAAAGAATAGATCTGTACTTGCGATATGATCAGCCCCTTTACTTAAATGAGCTTTCGAAATTTAAAGTTTTAATAAAACGAAGGATTGAACGGGAACCGGTTGCATATATTGTGGGGGTCAAGGAGTTCTGGTCCATGGATTTTGCTGTCACAAAAGATGTTTTAATCCCGCGACCGGAGACCGAATGCCTTGTTGAAGCTGCATTAAGTCTTTTGCCCGAGGATAAAAGTTCTGATGTTAAATCGGCGCCAAAAAGCATATTAGAGCTCGGCACAGGATCCGGGGCTGTAATTCTTGCCATTGCATTCATGGGACCAAAACATATTTATTTCGCATCTGACCGTTCCGTTGAAGCTGTTAAGCTGGCCGCACAAAATTCAAAGCGACATGACCTCGATACGACAGTCAATTTTTTCTGTGCTGACTGGCTTATGCCCTTAAATCGTGGGAAAAAATGTTTTGATATGATCATATCAAACCCGCCTTATGTTCCAACCCGAACTATTGGGCATCTTATGCCTGAAATTTACAAGTATGAACCGATTTCGGCCCTTGACGGCAACAAAGACGGACTTTTCTGTTTAAGACATATTATTAACACCGCCCATGGATATCTGAACCGAAATGGGAGCCTGCTGCTGGAGATCGGCCATGATCAGAAAAATGATGTCCGGAGTATTATCGACCAGTGTGGAAATTATGAGCATGTTGTATTTACAAAAGATTATAGTGGATATGATCGTGTTGTTCGGATGAAAAAGAAAAAAACTGTTGCGAATCAATATTTGATTTGTTAAACAGATTAGTTTAATTAATTCGCACGCCTTTGGACCTGTTTCCTGGTGCCCCATATTGCGGGGTCGGATTCGGGGGTGATATCGGCGGTGGAAAAACCGTTTAAGAAGGGAGAAAATAATGGCTTATATTACAATGAAAGAATTACTTGAATCAGGAGTGCACTTTGGTCATCAGACAAAGCGGTGGAACCCCAAGATGAAGCAATATATCTTTGGGGCCAGGAACGGCATTTATATTATTGATCTTCAGAAAACTGTTCGAATGTTCAGGAAGGTATATGATTTTGTGGTGGATACCGTTGCAAGCGGTAAGTTGATCCTTTTTGTAGGCACAAAAAAGCAGGCCCGGGATTCCATCTATGAGGAAGCGAATCGATGCGAAATGTTTTACGTTCACAACCGATGGCTGGGAGGGATGTTGACAAATTTTCAGACCATAAAAAAAAGCATAGAACGTCTTAACTATCTAAATACAATTGTAAATGACGGATCGATCAACCTTTTTCCAAAAAAAGAGGGGCTGAAGCTCGAAAAAGACCGGATAAAGCTAGATAATAATCTTGGTGGAATACGCACTATGAATAACCTTCCCGGTGCTATTTTTGTCGTTGACCCCAAGAATGAGGCGATTGCAGTTCATGAGGGGAAAAGACTCGGGATTCCAATTATTGCAATTGTTGACACCAATTGTAATCCTGATGAGATTGATTATATCATACCCGGTAATGATGATGCCATACGAGCAATACGACTGATCACATCCAGAATTGCTGATGCTTGCATTGAAGGTAAAGAACGTCTGAATGAAAAACAGCAGGCTGAAACCGACAAAGAAGTGGAGGAAGTATCTGAAATTACAACTGTGGGTGCGGAATTAAAACCTGGTGCAAGAAAGATTATTTCAGACGGTTTGGAGGGGCCTGTTGTGGAAATAATAAAAAGAAAAACATCTGCAACCAAAAATGATGATAAAACCCCTGAAGATTCTGAAAGTCAGGAGTCGGGAGAAACAACTGAAGCTAAAGAGACAGGAGAATAATGATGGTAACAATTAGCGCTGTAATGGTCAAACAGCTCCGTGAACAGACAGGGGCAGGAATCATGGATTGTAAAGAAGCGCTTTCCGAGTGTAGTGGAGATGTAAGCAAGGCAGTCGATTTTTTAAGAAAAAAAGGCCTGGCCACGGCCGCCAAACGAGCCGGCAGGGCCACGACTGAAGGGATAGTCGAGTCTTATATTCATATGGACAGCAAGCTAGGTGTTCTGGTCGAAATTAATTGTGAAACCGATTTTGTCGCAAAAAATGATGATTTCAAAGAATTTGCAAAAAATATTGCAATGCATATTACAGCAACCAATCCTGTAAGTATACGGCAGGAAGATGTCCCGGAAGAGGCGATCGACAAAGAAAAGGAGATTTACCGTGGACAGGTCCTGGAGATGGGCAAGCCTGAAAAAATAGTAGATAAGATAGTAGAAGGCAAGCTGAAAAAATATTTCAAGGATAACTGCCTGATGAATCAGGCTTATGTTCGTGATCCCAATATAACCATTGAAGATCTATTAAATGAAACGGTTGCAAAGATCGGTGAGAATATTATAATCAAACGTTTCGCAAGATTCAAAATAGGTGAGTAGTAAGCTTTGACAATACCTCGATTTAAAAGAATTTTATTGAAACTAAGCGGTGAAGCGCTGATGGGCGATCAGAGCTTTGGAATAAGCCCTGATGTCATAAAATATGTGGCTGGAGAAGTCCGTTCGGCATTTGACTTAGGCGTTCAAATCGCCATAGTTGTGGGTGGTGGTAATATTTTCAGGGGAGTTGCCGCCGCATCATATGGTATGGACAGGGTTTCTGCCGACCGCATGGGTATGTTGGCCACGGTGATTAACAGTCTGGCATTACAGGATGCTCTGGAAGGAAATGGAATGGTAACTCGTGTCCAAACAGCCATTTCAATGCATGAGGTGGCTGAACCGTTCATAGTGCGGAGAGCTATCCGCCATCTTGAAAAAGGGCGGGTGGTGATATTTGCAGCCGGCACAGGAAATCCTTATTTTACCACAGATACAGCTGCGGTGCTCCGGGCACAGGAAATACGTGCCGAAATTCTTTTAAAGGCAACAAAGGTTGACGGCCTCTACGATTCGGACCCGGTTGTTAACAAGGATGCTAAATTTATAAAAAAAATCAGCTATATGAAGGTCGTTGAGAAACAACTCCATGTTATGGATATGACCGCTATTTCTCTGGCCATGGATAATGAGCTTCCCATTATTGTTTTTAATTTGTTAAACAAAGGAAATATAAAAAAGGTTATACGTGGAGAATCAATCGGAACCCAGATAAATAATTGAACGTTTATAAGGAGAAATCCATGATTGAATCGATATACCATGAAACAAGGGAAAGTATGGATAAGTCGATAGACTCTCTTAAAAATGAATTTAAGAGGGTCAGGACCGGGCGTGCTTCCCCGTCCCTTCTTGATGGTATCCGGGTTGAATACTACGGTACAATGACTCCTCTTAACCAGATGGCATCCCTGTCTGCTCCCGAAAGCAGACTTATTACTATACAGCCTTGGGATGTTTCCGTGATCAAGGATATAGAAAAAGCGATATTGAAATCTGACTTAGGTTTAACGCCTTCAAACGATGGCAAGCTGATACGTATTTCCATTCCACCACTTACCGAAGAAGGAAGAAAACAGCTTGTAAAGGTTATATATAAAAAAAGTGAGGAACACAGGGTAGCGGTGCGCAATATCAGGCGTGATTCCAACGATCTGTTGAAAGGATTGAAAAAGGACAGTGAGATTTCGGAAGATGATGCCTTCAGAGCTCAGGACCAGGTCCAGAAGATAACAGATAAGTATATTAAGCTTATCGATGATGTCTGTAAAGAAAAAGAGAAAGAGATCCTTGAATTCTAATACATCTTCCTCTGCTTACAAAGACCTTGATCCCGCAAAATTACCCTCACATGTTGCCATTATTATGGATGGTAATGGCCGGTGGGCCAAAAAACGCCTCTTAAATCGGATTAAAGGACATGAAAGGGGCTCGGAAACTGTTCGAGCCATTGTTCGAGCCTGCCGCAAAATCGGGATTTCCTATCTCACCCTGTATGCTTTTTCCACTGAAAACTGGCAGCGACCTCGATCCGAGGTCACTGCCCTGATGACCCTCCTTAAAAAATTTCTCGAATCGGAACAAAAAGAGATGCTGGATAACAACATTCGGCTGTATGCAATCGGACAGATAGAGCGGTTGCCGAAAAATGTCCGTCAAGTACTGTACAAAGCCATGACGTTGACAAAAAAAAATAACGGCATGATCCTTAATCTGGCTTTGAGCTATGGCGGACGGGCTGAGATCGTCAAAATGGTTAAAGAGATTGCAATAAAAGCCAAAGATGATATTATCGATCCTGATTCAATAACGCCGGAAATCATATCTGAACATCTGTATACAAGCGAAATACCTGATCCGGATCTTCTGATTAGGACAAGCGGAGAAATGCGTATAAGCAATTTTCTCCTGTGGCAGATAGCCTACACGGAAATTTATGTTACAGATACCTTGTGGCCCGATTTTGGGAAGGATGAATTTGTGCGCATTCTGCAAGACTACCAGCAACGTGAACGGAGGTATGGTAAGGTCTGACTATAATCAATACCATAACGCCTTTAGCCTTTTTAAAATATGACCGCTTCAGGTATAACTAAATTTTTACTGAAAAAACTCAAACAGTTTCCAGCATAAAATTTAATTGTACCTTAAGCTTTATCGCATTCGGACAATATGCATTCAAAACGATGGATTACGGCTTTTGTGACCATTCCCTTTCTTGCCTTGCTGACCGGCGGTGGAGGAGCATTGATGTTTGCCGTGGTTATCGGTGCCGTATGCCTCATAGCTCTTTGGGAATTTTTTCATATTGTACGTGTTAAAACTGAAAGCTTAAATTCATTTTGCTTTAAGCTTTTAGCTTTCATCATGGGTCCGGCTATTATCTGGGCTGCATATATGAATTCATTAAAAAGTGTTTTAGGCCTTATTGCTTTAAATCTTATTGTCTCTGCCCTGATCTCTCTTCCCAAATTTAAATCTGATACGTCCGTGTCGGGTATCGTTTTCAAACAAGTCTTAGGTGTTATATATATACCCTTTTTCTTATCGTTTCTTGTTCTGATCAGAAATGGGGATGATGGTGTTTCCTGGATTTTTTTTCTATTAATCGTGGTTTTTCTGGGTGATACAGGTGCATTCTATACCGGGTCGTATTTAGGGAAACATAAGCTTTGCCCTGCCGTAAGTCCGCACAAAACCATAGAAGGCTCTGTTGGAGGACTTGCCGTAAATGTATGCGCGGGTGCTTTGTTCAAATTTTTTTTCTTTCCGCTTTTCCCATGGGGCTTAAGCATCATTTTTTTCCTTTCCATAGGTGTTGCAGGACAGGTGGGCGATCTGTTTGAATCTGAGCTTAAGAGAGTCAGCAATATAAAGGATTCCGGTGCATTGCTCCCTGGTCACGGTGGCTTTTTGGATCGGATTGATGCGTTACTGTTTGCCGCTCCGATAGCTTATTGTTTTAAAGAATATATATTATAAAATGAAAAACCTTTCCATATTGGGGTCCACGGGATCCATCGGGTGTAATGCACTTAAAATTGTAGAAATGTTTCCCGGGCGATTTACCGTAAAGGCGCTTGCAGCTAAAAATAATACCACCTTGTTGGCCAGCCAGGTGGAGAAATTCAACCCTGAAATCGTTGTGGTTTTTGATGAAACCCGTGCCCTTGAGCTGAAAAGCATGCTCCGGTCGGGGTCAGGGGTTGAAATTATGTATGGACAAGACGGCTACAAGCATGCGGCTACCCACGATTCTGTTGATATGGTTGTTACCGCGGTTGTGGGATCAGCCGGACTGATACCGACCATTGCGGCCATAGAGGCTGGGAAAAACATTGCCCTGGCAAATAAGGAAACCCTTGTAATGGCCGGCGAGATTGTTGTAAAAAGGGCGGCAATAAATAGTGTGAAGATACTTCCAATAGATAGTGAGCACAGCGCAATTTTTCAATGCATTGCAGGCAACCGCAGGCAGGATCTGGATAAAATCCTCCTTACGGCTTCCGGTGGTCCGTTTTTGAACCGGCCGGAAAATGAATTTGTGAAAATCAGACCGAAAGATGCACTCAACCATCCAACCTGGAGGATGGGTAAAAAGGTTAGTGTCGATTCAGCAACCCTAATGAACAAGGGGCTTGAGATTATAGAGGCAAAATATCTGTTTGGTTTTTCACATGAAATGATTGAAGTTCTGATTCATCCGCAAAGTTTGATCCACTCCATGGTTTCCTTTAAAGATGGAGCGGTAATGGCCCAACTTGGAATTCCGGATATGAAGGGGGCAATTGCATATGCCCTGTCGTATCCGGAACGTCTCGCACTGGAGCAGCCATTACCTGACTTTGCCGAGATTGGGGCGCTTACTTTCGAAAAGCCTGATTTCAATAAATTTCCATGCCTTGATCTGGCATATAAGGCCTGTCAAACCGGAGAGACGCTGCCGGCAGTTTTGAATGCCGCAAATGAGGTGGCTGTTCAGGCTTTTTTAAAGCAACATATACCATTTGTCACAATACCTGAGATTATAGAAAAAACAATGGAGAGCCATATGGTTGTCACAGATCCAGCCTTAGACGATATTCTCGAATCTGACAGATGGGCCAGGGAGCAGGCCCGGAATTTGATCAACAGGATATAATAGTAACCGTTCACGGTTCAAAGTTCACGGTTACATATAATATTACATTCATTTTTCGGCAGGAACTATTACTATAATGAGCGTTAATATATTTGCATTAGTCGTTGTTTTAGGCGTACTGATATTTTTTCATGAGCTGGGGCATTTCCTGGTCGCCAGGTTACTCGGCGTTGGTGTTGAAAAATTTTCACTCGGTTTTGGTCCCAGATTGATCGGCAAAAAGATCGGTATTACCGATTATATAATTTCCGCTATACCTTTAGGCGGATATGTTAAAATGGTTGGCGAGCAACCCGATACCGATTTAGATCCCGCCGACATCCCGATCTCATTTACCCACAAGAATGTCTGGAAAAGGATATTAATTGTTGCCGCCGGTCCTTTTTTTAATATTATTCTGGCTGTGATAATCTTCTTTGGTATTTTTCAAATTTCCGGCATGTTTATATTACAACCTTCCGTAGGAGAAGTACATGAAGGCACGCCCGCATACAGGGGAGGGCTGAAAAAAGATGATATAATCACATCCATAGATGGGGTTAAGCTTTCAACCTGGGAGGAAATGGCAAAAATTATTACGGCAAGCAAAGGCAGGCCTCTTGTTGTATCCGTGAGTCGAGGAAATTCCACTCTGGTTGTCAATATTACGCCGGAGCTGAAAATATTTCAAAATATATTTAACGAGGATGTAAAGAGATTTGTAATCGGAATTACCGCTTCAGGTGACGGGTTTTCAAAAGATTTGAATATTTTTCAGTCCCTTTCGGAAAGCATTATTCAAACCTATAAAATAACCGTCATGACCATAAAGGGTGTTGCAAAGCTTTTGCAGGGGGCTATTTCGCCAAAAACCCTGAGCGGACCGATCATGATTGCCCAGATGGCCGGGGATCAGGCCAGGGAAGGGGCGGCGAATTTGATCTTTTTCATTGCTCTGATCAGCATAAACCTTGCCATTCTCAATTTTCTTCCCATCCCGGTTCTGGACGGCGGCCATCTGCTTTTCTTTTTTATTGAGGCTGCTACGGGAAGTCCGGTAAGTATAAGGGTACGTGAGATTGCCCAGCAAGCAGGTATATTTGTATTGATCCTGCTGATGATATACGTGTTCTATAATGATATTGCGCGGGTCTTTTTTAGTTAGTTGTTAATGCGGGTGGTGGTAATTTGACTATGCCATATCGACTTGAGATAGCACTAAAATCTGAGCTGTTTGATGCTGAAGGCAACGGGATCCGCCACAAGGCAAAGAATTATTTTGGTATCGAACTCGTCAGCATTCGCAGCATTCATGTGATCACCATTGACGCCGATCTTTCAAAGGATCAGCTGAAAACTATTCAAACAGAAATCTTTACCAATCCTGTGACACAGGTCTCTTCCTACGACCCCCTTGACATAGAGTTTGACTGGACCATTTGGCTCGGCTACAAGCCGGGCGTCAGAGATAATCCAGGAAGTACCGCTGTTGAGGCGGTGGAAGATATTCTGGGAATAAAATTCGGTCCGGGTCAAGGGATCTACACTTCAAAGCGGTATTGCCTGAAGGGTAAAGGCCTGATCGTGGAAGATATTAATGAAATTGCTGCCGAACTTCTTGCCAACGATATTATCCAGCAGTGGAAAATTTATCCGGTTGACAAATGGAATCCTGACGAGGGGACCGGTATTATCATCCCCAAAGTAATACTTGACCATACACCTATGGTTACAACAATTTCGGTAGACAGCGATTCTGAACTTAAAAAAATCAGTGACAAGCGAGGCCTGGCGTTGAACCCGGCTGACATACCGTTCATAAGGTCCTATTTTTTGGACGATAAGGTGCAGGCCGCACGTGTCTTAATGGATCTTTCAGATCCAACAGATATCGAACTTGAATATATTTCCCAGGCAAGAAGCGATCATTGTAACCATAATACATTCGGGGGTCTGTTCCGTTACCGGGATCTTGAAACCGGTGAGACGGAGGTTGTGGATAATCTATTCAAAACCTGCATAGAGGCGCCGACTCAGGCGCTAAAAGATAAAAAGCCGTGGGTTGTATCGGTTTTGTGGGATAATGCCGGTGTGGGACGTTTTGACAACAACCATTATTACGTAATTACCGGTGAAACCCACAATTCTCCATCCAATATGGAAGCATACGGTGGAGCCATTACCGGTATTGTCGGGGTTTACCGTGATCCTCTGGGAACCGGCAAGGGTTCAAAGTTGGTAATGGGCAGTTACGGCTATTGTGTAGGACCAAGGAATTATAACGGAGCCCTTAAGCCACACCTCCATCCCAGGCGCCTTCTGGATGGTATTATAGAAGGGGTAAAAGACGGGGGAAACAAAAGCGGAATTCCTACAACCTTCGGACAGGTGCTTTTTCATCCAGGATATATGGGAAAGTGTCTTGTTTTTGTAACGGCAGTGGGAATTATGCCGGCGATGATCAAGGGAAAACCGGCGGAAAAAAAGAAAACATCTCCAGGAGAGCTGGTTATCATGTGCGGCGGTCGGGTCGGCAAAGACGGAATTCACGGGGTTACCGCTTCATCAGAGACTTTCTCCGAACATACACCTGCCGGTCATGTTCAAAT
>JAFDBA010000215.1 GCA_019313505.1 Deltaproteobacteria bacterium | reverse complement strand
GTCTCCCAGTTGAGAGATTCAAGCGGTCTTCCTCTCAGTTGTTTGGTGGCAAGCTCTGTCCATTCTTGCACATCAGGATTTTTAGACATGACGTCCTCCTTTGGATTGTTATATTATCTTTCACAAAGTTCAACCAGAATGCCGTTGGTGGCTTTTGGATGCAGAAAAGCAATTTTAGCACCTCCGGCACCTTTTCTTGGCTTTTCGTCAATCAGTCTTACCCCTTTTTCCTTTAATTCTGATAGAGCTGCTTCAATATTCTCCACCCGAAAAGCAACGTGATGAATTCCCTGGCCTTTCTTTTCCAGGAATTTAGCTATAGGCCCGTCCGGTGCAGTGGATTCAAGAAGCTCCACTTCACTTTCTCCCACCGGGAAAAAAGCCGTGGTAACTTTCTGCTCTTCAACGGTCTCGGAGCCTTCAAACTCAAGCCCGAGCGCATCGGTCCAAAATTTTTTACCGTCTTCGATACTGTTTACGGCTATTCCGAGATGGTCTATTTTTAATATTTTCATAAAAACCCCCTTTCAATTTCTAAACTTTTCCATGACCCGTTTAAAACCTGGGATGGCATTTATTATGGTTTCATCGGCCACGCAGAAGGCGATTCTGAAATGACCCGGTCCGCCAAAACCGCTGCCCGGGACCGCAAGGATCAATTCCTCCTGTAGGGCCTGTACGAATTTTACATCATCAGGAATCGGCGTTCTGGGAAAAAGATAAAACGCACCTGCCGGTGTGAAGAAATCGTAGCCACAATTCGCCAGACCCTCACACAGCAGTTCTCTTTTCCGGGCATACGCTGAAATATCCACGCTCGCCCCCTGAATTGATGCGACAACCCGCTGCATCAAAGCCGAAGCATTGACAAACCCTAAGATCCTGTTGGATAGTGCCATGCCGCCGATAAGTTCTTTTTTAAAACAAGATTCGGGGTTAATCGCCAAATAACCGATACGTTCCCCGGGAATGGAAATATCCTTTGAATATGACGTAGCAATGATGCTCTCATTATAACTTTGAAAGATGCTTGGAACTTTTTGTTCGTCGTAAACGATCTTTCGATATGGTTCATCTGCTATAAGGTATATTGTCCGGTTCAGTTCTTTTCCCTTTTCATTTAAGAGTGTCCCGAGTTCATTAAGACTCTCTTTTGAATAAACCTGGCCTGTAGGATTGTTCGGGGAATTTATTAGAACGGCCCGGGTTTTTTGATTTATAGCAGCGGAAACGGCGTCAATGTCCAGATTAAAATCCGGTTTTGTCGGTACGGTTTTAAGGCTTCCGCCATGGTTGTCCACATAATATCTGTATTCAACAAAAAAAGGCGCCGGAGTGATCACCTCATTACCGGGATCGAGGATTGCTTTCAGGATAACGTTCAGAGCACCGGATGCTCCACAGGTCATGATTACTTCATTTTCAGTAACCCGCGCCTCCTGTTCGCCGCAAAGATAATCAGCCACAGACTTGCGAACATGCGGATATCCGGTATTTGGCATATAACCATGAACCCCCGGATCCAGGGATGCTGCGGCATCCTTGAGTGCTGCCCGGAATTTTTCAGGGGGCTCCAGATTGGGGTTTCCCAGGCTGAAATCATATACATTTTCAGCTCCGTGCTCAGCCTTAAGTCGGGCGCCCTCTTCAAACATTTTACGTATCCAGGAAGAACCGGATATAATTGTCTCGATATGCTTTGCTATGGTCATTTGATAACTTTAATTTGATGCAGAATTTAGGTTGTAATCAAAAGATATATATTTATTAAGGGATGGCTTGCAAGCTCTTTCTGTAAAAAATTGCAGCAAAGGTTAATCTTTAGCCTTATCTTGCAGTCATTTTAGTCTGCCTGTTCCACCGACTTTACCTCCGGGATTTCCTTTTTTAGAAATCTTTCAATTCCGTTCTTAAGGGTCATCTGGGACATGGGGCATCCGGCACATGCACCCTTCAATCGGACTTTGACCACCCCGTCTAGCACATCGACAAGCTCCACATCACCACCGTCTGCCTGCAGCATTGGCCTGATTTTGTCTATTACCGCTTGAATTTTTTCTTTCATGGTATATCTCCTTTATCCACGAATTTCATCCGCCTTCGGCGTGATTTTTTAGTAAAAATCCTTTCTAAATCTATCAAATTCACCTTCGCATATCGCCTTTCGCATACGCTTCATAAGACTCATATAAAAATGAATATTATGAATCGTATTTAAACGATAAGCAAGCAATTCTTTTGCCATGTAAAGGTGTCGAAGGTAGGCTCTGGAATAATTTTGACATGTGTAGCAAGTACATCCCGGTTCAATAGGTTTTGTATCATACTTGAAACGTGCATTGCAAATATTTATGGTACTTTTTTTAATAAACATCTGACCGTTTCGGGCGTTCCTTGTGGGGATGACGCAATCGAACATATCCGCCCCAAGTGTTACAAGTTCTACAAGATCTTCCGGAGTTCCCGTACCCATAATATATTTTGGTTTAATATCCGGAAGTATGGGGAGCGTAAAATCCGCAATTTCAAGCATGAGATGCTTTGGTTCACCCACGCTGAGTCCCCCGATGGCATAACCGTTGAAAGCGATTTCAGATAGATTCTCCGCTGAACGTTTTCTGAGATCCTTAAACATGCCTCCCTGAACGATACCGAAAAGGGAAGGGGACTTTGAAACTGCCAAATTTAAAGAAGTGATGCCTTTTTGCAGAGCTATGTTACATCTTTTTGCCCACCGTGTGGTAAGCTCAAGTGCTTCTTTGGTATGTTCACGGCTTGCCGGGTATTTGATGCAGTGGTCAAGGCACATGATGATGTCTGATCCGAGACAAAGCTGTATTTCAACCGACTTTTCAGGGGTTAGCATATGGCTTGATCCATCGATATGGGACTGAAAAGTAACCCCCTCCTCGGTAATTTTTCTGAGCTTTGCAAGGGAAAAGACCTGAAAGCCGCCACTGTCCGTTAAAATAGGCCGATTCCAGTGCATAAAATCGTGGAGACCGGAAAAACGGTTGATAACATCACATCCCGGTCTGAGGTACAGATGATAGGTGTTCCCAAGAACGATTTGGGTCCCGCACCCAATAAGCTCTTCGGGTGACAGGGATTTTACCGTGCCAAGCGTTCCCACCGGCATAAAAACAGGGGTTTCTATCTTGCCGTGAGCTGTCTGTAAGACTCCCGCCCTTGCCCTTGTTGTGTCAGATTTTGCAACTATTTTGAAAGGAAACATATAATTCGTTTTAGTTTCTTAATTGTTAATTTTGTGCTTTTTGTGGCAAAAAAATGCTTAGCCTAAGTGTGAAGTGATCTAAAGTGATCTAAAGTGCCTAAAGTTAAGGAATACTGCCAATTTTTATAGAAGCCGGAGCGTAGCGACTCCTTAACTTTAGCTCACTTCAAACTTTAGTTCACTTTAGGCACTTTTCCGGCTTGTCCAGGTTAGGTTTCAAGTTTCAGTGATTTAATGAGAGCATGAATCATGCAATAAACATCGCATCACCGTAACTGAACAGCCTGTATTTTTTATCTATAGCTGCCCGGTATGCATTCAATATTTTCTCCCGACCTGCAAAAGCGGATACAAGCATTAAAAGCGTTGATTTGGGAAGATGAAAATTCGTAATCATTGCATCTACAACTTTAAACCCGTACCCGGGATATATGAAAAGATTGCAGCTTCC
>JAFDBA010000214.1 GCA_019313505.1 Deltaproteobacteria bacterium | reverse complement strand
AAGTAGTTCTCCGGGTTACGATTCAGTTCGTAGATACCCACCTCGACCAAAGGGTAATCGCCGTGTGGCCAAACCTTTGTTAGGTCGAAGGGGTTGAAAGGGCATTTAGAGGCATCCTTTGCCGGCATCACCTGAATGGACAAGGTCCAGCGAGGAAAGTCCCCTTTTTCGATGCTTTCGTATAGGTCGCGCTGATTACTTTCCCGGCATTTAGCGACGACCGCCTCGGCCTCTTCATCGCTCAGACAGCGTATCCCCTGCTGGGTCTTGAAATGAAACTTGACCCAGTGACGTTCGTTTTTGGCGTTGATCATGCTGTAAGTGTGGCTGCCGTAACCGTTCATATGGCGATAGGAATAAGGGATGCCCCGCTCGCTCATGGTGATGGTAATCTGGTGCAACGCCTCCGGTAGCAAAGTCCAGAAGTCCCAGTTATTGCGGGCGCTACGCAGGTTCGTTCGGGGATCGCGTTTGACGGCCTTGTTCAGGTCGGGGAACTTGAGCGGATCTTTTAAGAAGAACACCGGTGTATTGTTGCCCACAAGGTCCCAGTTACCTTCTTCGGTGTAAAACTTGATCGCGAAGCCGCGAATGTCTCGCTCGGCGTCGGCGGCACCACGCTCACCGGCTACCGTGGAAAACCGGGTGAAGAGCTCGGTTTTTTTCCCTACTTCGGAAAATATTTTAGCCTTGGTATACTGAGTGGTGTCGTGGGTGACGGTAAAGGTGCCGTAGGCACCGGAACCCTTCGCGTGCATTCGTCGCTCGGGAATGACCTCACGGTCGAAGTGAGCCAGCTTTTCTAAGAACCACACATCCTGAAGCAGCATCGGTCCACGTGGCCCCGCGGTCATGACGTTCTGGTTGTCGGGTACAGGGGTGCCAACGTTGTTGGTTAGTTTTTTGGTCATAACTCTACCTCCTTTTTCTTGAAATATTTAACTTGGCTTTTTTTCCTGGGCATTACATTTAAGACAGACGCCTTTTACTTCTACCTGCGTGGTTTCCACGCGACCAAAGGCTTTCACAGCCTCAGGCAGCCTCAGCTCGTCGAATACATCGCTGTAGAAATCCCGCGTCAGCCCGCACTTGACACACACAAAGTGGTGATGGTGGCTAAGGTTCGCATCGAAGCGGGTCCGCTTTCGGGGAGGCCCAAGCATGGTGATTAAACCAAGGTCTTTGAGCATCCAGATGGTCCGGTAAACTGTGTCCAGCGACACCGTAGGCATTCGTTCGCGCACGCCCTTATAGACCTTCTCCGCGTCCGGGTGGTCATCGGTCTGGGCCACCTCACGGAAAATTTCCATGCGCTGATGGGTTAGCTTCATGCCCGAGTTCCGGCACACCTCCTCGAAGCGCTCCATACGCTGCTCGATTTCTGGCTCGCTGATTTTCATCATTTAAATCCTATATCAGAATCAATTCCTAAATAGGAAGGGTATATTAAAAGAAAAGCGATGTCAAGAGTGATTTTATCGTTAGGTCAAGAATATATTAACGGCCAACTGAAGAGGAAATCGTGAACATCCACATAATGTGGTCGGAGCTTAGCGCAAAAAAGACAGATAAATTGGGAAATATTTCCCCCTTATTGTTACGAAACACCCAACATTACCTGGGTGCTTATCGATTTGACGTTTCGTTAATTAATAGGGGATAATATACACCTTTTCGTTCGATTGGTCTTCTGTCCGCCCATATTAAGAGAAACGTCCAGCCGAGCATCAAAGAGGCACCCAATCCTAATGCGTATCTGTATTCCGGACCTGAAACTATTCTTGGGAACAACATACGGAGTGTTGCAAATCCATCCGAAATTGCACCTACCCAACAACTGATTCTTAACAACAGGATTCTTTTATCCATTTAATTCTGAAACGTTTCTTTTGTCAGGAAGGTGCAAATCAGTGATAAAATAGAGGCTCCCAAAAGAATAAGAATAAGCATTGAGTAGGCCTCAAGGGAATATCCCCCTGTAGGAGATTTGGGATAAGAATCTAAAACCCGGCCTAAAAGCGGCATAAACACAGCACCACCTAAAAAAGGGAAGAGGTTTACAAAACCGGTTGACGTACCGGCAATCTCTGTGGGGAAAAGTTCTTTGATAATGGTAAATCCAAGTATTACGACAGATGACGAACATATAGAAAAAACAAAAAACAGGATATAAAGCGTAATCCGTGAAAGGCCGGCAGGATAAATGCTGAGAATGGCGAGATCTATGACCAGCACTAAATTACATAAAATGAAAGGCTTCTTGCGACTTTTCATTATTTTATCGGAAAAAAATCCCAGAGGGGGACTTCCGATGATCATGCCCCATGCAATCATACTCAGAACCGTGCCGGCCTGGGTCCTGGTCATTTTGTAAACATGCATGAGATAAGGTCCGCCCCATAGTGCTCCAAAACCGAAAAATACCCCGCAATCAAAAAAGAACCAAATGGCCACCGGCCAGAAATATTTTTCGGATACGACTCTGCGGGCTCCTTCCAACAACGGTATCTGCTTGAACGGCCGGGAGGCTTGCCCGTTTTCCTGATCCAGTTCAGCAAGGGAAGGCCAGCCTTTATCTTCCGGCCGGTCTCTGACAATAAACCATACCAGAGCCACGATGACGAAAGTGCAGCAACCAATAAATTCGAAAGAGATGCGCCATCCGAAAAATAGTGTCGTCACGGCAAGAAGCCATGTGGCCGCCAGAACGCCGATTCCTCCCACCGCATTTAGAATGCCTGTCATGAAAGCAAACTCGTGAGGTCGAAACCACTGGGAAAAGATTTTCATGGTGGGGATGAAGACCATGGAAACACCCAGTCCCACCATAACTCTTCCTATAAAAGCAACTTCTATGGTCGGCGCGAACCCAAAAATAATGCTTCCGGCGGAAGCTATGATTAAAAAAAAAGTTACGGATTTCCTGGGGCCCAATGAGTCCGAGAGGAGTCCGGCGGGAAATTGCATAACCGCATAGCAGTAAAAATAAATGGAGCCCAGGAAACCCATAACACTGGCGGTTGTCTGAAAATCAGTTATAAGGTCATTGGCGACCACGGAAAGCGAAAGACGATGGAAATAAACAAAAAAGTAGGCCAACGCAAGTACAGTAAAAATCAGCCACCTGAAACGCATTACCTTCCCGGCTAAATCTTGGATCATTCTTTTTCTCCATAAAAAGCACAAAAAATAATAACTTCTCAATAAGTTCGGGTAACTTTAAAAAATCATTTATGTAATTATTGTACCAATGGTGTCAAACATTGCCGGACTGTTGTCCAAATCGATTTTTAACACTCTTGATGAGTTTTCCATATTTTGCTAATATATAACATGTTGAAATTATTGGTAACGTTCAAAAGTGTTTACATAATCTAAAAATTGATTAAATCACGATCTCTCTCTATGGTTAGAG
>JAFDBA010000213.1 GCA_019313505.1 Deltaproteobacteria bacterium | reverse complement strand
AAAGCAGTGTTTGGTTGTTGTGATATCAAACTCTAAGGATTGAACTGAAAAGTGATGTTGACCCACCCTACAATATAGTATGTATCCTTATTTTCCTATCCCGAATAATCATTAAAAAACTTGAACCACCAGAGTCATGCCCAAAAACCTGTGCATCGTGCACATTTTTCTGTGCATTTTTCTATGATCTACACACCATCAAAGCCTTCCTTTAGAATAACTATCAAGCCATGGCGTTTCAAATTAGTCCCCGAAATCCCTATAGAATAAAGCTTTCTGGCTACATATGGACAATAATATGCCAAACAATCAACTTTTGGCACATATATTGTAAAACAAAACCTATCCAAAGATAGATGAAAACTATAAACCAGAAATACAAAATACCCGGATAAAAACGAATAGTTAAATAACTTGTAGACAAAAAAGGGATTTAAATGACAACACTTTCAAAGAAGATATTAGTTGTAGACGATGAGGAATACACCTAGATTATGGAAGAATTATAGAAAAGATTAAGAAAGACTCACCTGTTGAGGGTAGTGAAATAAAATGAAAAAAGTTTATGTAGACGATACCAACCAAGCAACTATAATCTGTCCCAAATGCGGATTTGAGGAAAATACAGATGTAACGAATTTCAAGAATACTCAAAAAAAACTAATAGCCAAATGCCGATGTGGCGAAGTTTTTCGACTCACCTTGGGATTTCGAAAGCATCACCGTAAGAAAGTCCGGCTCCATGGTGAATACTTTGTCCAGGGGAGAGATGAAAAAGGAGAAATAATCATTGAAGATATTTCAGCGAGCGGAATCCGATTTGCAAGTCTTGAGCCACATTATATTTCCAGAAGTGATACAGTTGAATTGAAATTTACTTTAGATAATCCAATGAGAACGGAAATCCACAAACTAATCAAAATAATATGGATCATCGATCGCAATGTCGGTGCACAGTACATTGATCCAAAATCACTTGAAAAGGATTTGGGCTATTATCTTCAAACATAAAAAAAATTGAAGGGACTTTCTTTATAAAACTTTTTTTTAAAAAGTGAAAATTGCTGGTCCCTGCCTTATACGTAACACAGAGCATCTTCAAATCTTAACGATTTCGATTTGGAATCATAAACTCCAAACCGTTGATAGCTGCAATATATCTTTTCCTTGTTTCAAATCCGTGAGGTTGTGTTTTCAAATATCATAAGGGCAAATCCTTTTTCTTGGATTTGCCTTTTTGACTTTGAGGGGACATTATGCGATATATGTAATCGGAACTAATTGATTTCAGAATGTGTTACCAGTGCCATAAGGGCGTTTTTGAAACAGCTTCTACTGTTCCTCAGTTACGCAGCCTTCGTGGTCCTTGCCGCACTTGCTACAATTAACGGTCACTTTATCCTTGATGTCGCCATATTTTTCCCGGAATTCATCAGGAGTCATATTGCATATCAGGCCACATCCGCATTCAGGGCATTCCGATTCGATCTGGTATCTTTCCTTTGCCATGTTTTACCTCCTTCGCGTTGTTTTTTTTTATTGTTTCAGTCACTAGGCCATTTCTTCCAGGATGCCCCCATTTTGATTGTTCATCCTGAAGGCATCCTGCCCTATCGTAATATTATTTCTTAACTTATTAGAAATAGCAATAATAACTATTTGTGAAGGTTAAGAACTTTTGTCGGGATTTTTTTCAGGAATCAAGCCTATTGAACTACTCGAACTTCTAAAAACCATTAAGGCACTTCTAAAATAATCCTATTTAAGGCTTCTTTTTCAGTTCATCCAATGTTTCAAGGTCACACACATCAAAACTTTGTCCGCACCCACCACAAATCATTTCGCATTTATCCGGTGTACGCGTTCTTCGTTCCTTTAACTTTGCACGACATTCCGGACATCTTAGGTCAATCGCATTATTTTTATTATCGAGATTGGTTTTCATGAGGTTTTACCAGTGTGCAATTTCCTGTGATTATTCTATTATAGGTTGCGTTTTTTTGATCGATATGCGGAGATGCTCTATAAGCATCATCCAGATTGAAAATATCAGTATCGTTTTAATCCAATGCTTCCATGAGTTTTCCACAACAAGGCGGAATTCTATCACCTTGTTTCAACATTACATATTTATTGCATGTATAACAAATGCATCGGCAATCATCATCAACATAGACTTCAGGATACTCATCACCCCCAGCACCCTTTTCACCTTCGATTACAAATCTAGCAAATTCACTTTGCTGTGGGATATACTCCCCAATAGGAACCAGCTTTCTGTTGAATCTGGCACAATCAACCATCGTTCTCCATAAAGATTGAAGTTTTATTGTCTCATCAGGATTTTCAGGTGTAAATTCAACAAGGCTTTTTTCTATGTTGATTTTCATGTGTTTTCCTCCTCTTTTAAGATTGTAGTTTTTTTAATCTTTAACTCAGATTTTCTCTTATTTCACAAACAATTGCTAATGTATAACGGCAATAATTATGCCAATGTATTGTCATCATATAACTGGTTGTTATTTCAAATGAATATCTTCGAGCGCAATAAACAAATATGTCACAATAAATGATTATAATGAGACACCAATGTATCATGAGACAGCAAGTCTGAATATTTTAAACATAAAAGCATTATCAATCATTTCTTAAAAAAATATTCGGAAGTAAAAGAAGTTTTATATGAACTCCTCTTCTTATGAGCCTTTTTACTTAGCCATCTATAGTTGAATTCGTGACTTTTTACGAGACCGTCAAAGTTTGGCGATATCGTTTTATGGTATCACAACCTGAGCCAATCTTGTGAATTTTGTAATAGTGCAAAAATTCGACCTTTCGAAATATCTTGTGTCCTATTGACATATCTGGAAAAGGGAAAAATGGGGATACCTAATGGTGAGCACAGGAAATTTGAACGTTTTAAAACCTGCACTATCTCCAACATACATTGCAATTTGGTGAACCTTTGGTTACTGCTATCCAACATCCTAACAGTGGGTTAAGAATCTGTGATATCGTTTTTGGATAAGGGCAAGTTCGTTTTAATGGGTTTGCCCTTTTTCAGTTTCGAATAGCCAATTGACATCACCACAATGTGGCATTATCTTTCTACACATATTTATAGCTCTGATAACACTGAATATGAAGGAGAATTTGAAATGAATGACATTCGATACGCTGAATGCCCAACACCTGACAATGCAATATTGGCAAGGAGGTTAAAAATGATTGGTAAAATTATGTCAGTATTATGTGTTTTGATCATAGCGCTCATGTCACTTGCACCTGCCGGACAATCTGAGGAAGTGAAAATCATGTCTACCCCGGTCACGAAGCAAATATACATGATTACGGGAAAAGGCGGTAATATCGGCTTGTTCATCGGTGAAGATGGGACATTTTTAATTGACGATCAGTTCGCTCCTCTAACGGAAAA
>JAFDBA010000212.1 GCA_019313505.1 Deltaproteobacteria bacterium | reverse complement strand
ATTTAACAATTGCAGTCGGCGGTACCGGAGGCCGGCATCGATCGGTAACCATTACCGAAGCTTTATTCGAACATATAAAAAAACCCGGAAGACTGATCATAATCACACATCGTGACAGCGATCTTTAGAAGGTTTGAAGGAGCATTATGATAGGTATCGTTATTGTAACACACAGTCAACTGGGAGATGCACTCATTGACGCTGCCGAATTCATTTTAGGAAATCGACCCGATACCATGGTACCGGTTTCCATAGATTTGAAAGAAAACGTTGACAAACTACGCAAGAAAATTGCCGAAGCCATTAAACAGGTCGATAATAAAAAAGGGGTGCTTATCTTTACAGATATGTTCGGTGGGACACCTTCAAATCTAAGTTATTCATTTCTTGAAGAAGGACGAGTGGAAGTCATATCCGGCGTTAATCTTCCTATTTTGATTAAAGCTGTGGATATTCAGGCAGATATGGAACTCAGCGACCTCGCTCAACACCTTGAAGCTTTTGGGAAGAAGAGCATTTCGCTGGCAAGCGGGATTTTAAAAGGGAATAAACGGAAATAGTCGGATACGACTATAAAAATCAAGGGGGCATTATGAGTATAAAAATTGGTATCAATGGTTTTGGAAGGATAGGGCGTCTTGTTTTCAGGGCCTTGATAGATCATACTGAACTGGAAGTTGCCGCAATTAATGATCTCATGGACTCAGCCACAATGGCCCATCTTCTTAAATATGATTCCGTGCACGGCACGCTTGATTTGGACGTAACCGGCAAAGACAGTTCAATTGAAGTGGGTGGGAAATCTATTGCTGTTACCTCCGTTAAAGATCCCGCCACCCTTGGCTGGAAAGACCTGGGCGTGGACATTGTTGCAGAATGTACCGGCCTTTTCAGAGACCATGCAAGCGCATCAAAACATCTTTCCGCCGGCGCACGAAAAGTCATAATATCCGCGCCCGCCCAGGAACCAGATATTACAATCGTCATGGGTGTCAACTCAAACCAGTATGACCCCAGAAATCACCACATCATATCAAATGCATCCTGTACCACCAATTGTCTTGCACCAATAGCCAAGGTGCTCCTTGAAAATTTCGGAATCAGGAGCGGCCTGATGA
This sequence comes from Deltaproteobacteria bacterium, assembly GCA_019313505.1. Classification (GTDB taxonomy): domain Bacteria; phylum Desulfobacterota; class Desulfobacteria; order Desulfobacterales; family UBA11574; genus S5133MH16. Next base: position 2,319 of record JAFDBA010000212.1, on the reverse strand, counting down.
CAACTATACATTCGTACACAGGAGACCAGCGCCTCCTCGATTTCCCTCATAAGGATCTGCGAAGGGCCAGAGCGGCCGCGATGTCAATGATTCCAACAACCACAGGTGCAGCCAAGGCCGTTGCTCTGGTGCTGCCGGAATTATCCGGCAAATTAAACGGTCTTGCCATTCGCGTCCCCACACCAAATGTATCGATTGTCGATTTTGTTGCAACTTTGGAAAAGTCAGGTATCACGGTCTCTGATGTAAACGCCGCTCTTAAAGAAGCTTCAGCAACATCACTTGTCGGCATACTTGGATATAGCGATATTCCGCTTGTATCCTCTGATTATAATGGATCAAAATTATCCTCTATTGTCGATGGACTAACCACCTACACCGTTGACAATATGGTCAAAGTGCTATCCTGGTACGATAATGAATCCGGATACTCAAACAGGATGGTCGATCTTGCAGCCATGATCGCTGCCCAACTATAAATTGAAAATTAATAAAGGCTTTCGATCCTTAAATAGTCAATCTTCAATATTCAACCTGAGACCTTTGAAAAAGGATTAATTGATGACAAATCGCAGACCGCTCATCGCCGGAAACTGGAAAATGTTTAAAACCTGTCCTGAGGCTGTTGAAACTGCCGGACAGCTTGTAAAACTCCTATCCATGACCACGGATATAGATGTGATGATTGCGCCGCCGTTTACAGCACTCGCACAGGTATCTGATGTTGTCAGAGGGAGCTGTGTTTCCCTGAGCGCACAAAATCTATTTTGGGAAGCCCAAGGAGCCTTTACTGGCGAAATATCACCTGCCATGCTTGTATCAGCTGGATGTAAATATGTTATTATCGGCCATTCTGAACGTCGCCAATATTTCAACGAAACCGACGAAACCGTCAACAGGAGAATAAAGGCGGCCTTTGATAATGATCTAATACCCGTTATGTGCGTTGGAGAATCTGAAAAAGAACGGGAATCAAAAAATACGTTTTCCGTACTTGACAAACAACTAAAAATGGGGTTAGAGGATTTTTCTTCGGATGACCTGAAAAGGCTGGTTATAGCATATGAACCTGTCTGGGCTATCGGAACCGGTAAAACGGCAACTTCCGAACAGGCTCAGGAAGTTCACAAGTTTTTACGTTCTGTGCTTGAAAAAAGTTTCGGGAATATACTTGCCAAATCTATTAGAATACTATATGGAGGCAGCGTTAAACCGAATAATATCGCAGAACTTATGGCAATGCCTGATGTTGATGGAGCACTTGTAGGCGGCGCAAGCCTCGATCCTGAGACATTCAGCAAAATCGTTCATTTTAGAGAATAATTATGACAACATTCCTGATAATAATGCATGCAATCGTCTGTATTGCTATCATTATGATAGTCCTCCTGCAGACCGGAAAAGGTGCTGACATGGGTGCTGCTTTTGGAGGGGGCTCAAGCCAGACTCTTTTTGGCAGCACAGGCGGCTCAACATTTTTAGGCAAAATGACAACCATAGTTGCTGTCATTTTCATGTTAACTTCTCTGGGGCTAGCTTATCTATCCGGCCATAGTATGAAAAAATCAATTATGCCGGACCAAAAAGCACCCATAGAGCAAAAGGCTGTACCAGCAGAGCCTGAAAAAAGTTCTCACTCAGAGCCGGAAACCTCACAGCCTGCAAAACCTGCTCAGGCACAATAAGCTTTATTTTCTTATAATGTGCCGAAGTGGTGGAATTTGGTAGACACGCTATCTTGAGGGGGTAGTGGGTAACTCCCGTGCCGGTTCAAGTCCGGCCTTCGGCACCACAATTTATATATTTAAACAGGCGCTTAGAATTTTCTCTAAGTGCCTGTTTTGCGTTTTTTTTGCCATCACCTGACAGCTCAATTCTGATAGTTTGATATCACAACCCCCAAGCATTGCTTTTTGTTTCAAGGTACATAGCAGTATCTGTAACGGCAAAAGTAACCTGACTCCGGGAAGAAGCTGCAGTACATCATAATTTCTTAAGGTGGAAAAGTATACCCCTACGCCACAGACCTCCTGCGTTCCGTTTGAAAGCCTGGTTCGGCGATTATTGTCGTTCGATTCATTGATAGCGAAAAATTAAATACATCAGCCCTCTTTACTGTTTAAACTCCGGAGTAAGTTATCTCGATCCAGCGATCGCTCTTGAACATTCCATCGCCCCAGGTTGCCTCAAGATCAGCCAAGGGCCTGGCGGCGGCCGCCTCCTGGGCGGTTTTTCCTTCCGCTTTAAGTTTGCTCAAGCGTTCATAAGCGATCCCAAGCATCTGACGGTAACTTGCTAACTGTGCCTTATCTCCTAAGG
>JAFDBA010000211.1 GCA_019313505.1 Deltaproteobacteria bacterium | reverse complement strand
GCCCCCGTTTTTCTGCCAGCTATTCCGCCTACTTTTTTCACCCGCCCAGAATCCGGATTCGGCCTCCGGCTCGGAGAGACTCCGGCTCAGAAAGACTGTCCCTGCCCGCTATGCCTTCCCCCAAACCAAAAAAGACTCAACTGTATGGCTTATTAAATTCCCAGTTAATTAACCGGTCTGATATGAGCTATGGCAGGCGAGTTTTGCAGCATAGCCTAACAGGCGCATATAGGCTGTCAGTGGACGAAACTGAGCATCTTTTTTGACGACAAATGTTAATTTGAATACCATAATTAAACTCGATATGGCAACGGCGCAATCAATTATTCGGGGTGAAATTTGAGAAACAAAACATATAAAAAGATAGTCCTTAATAACTGAGGTAGCTAAAAGGAAAAGGGGGAAAATTTAAAAAATGGGAGCCGGAGTTGCTCTCTTATATCAAATATCCAGTTTTGTCTGGAATGACGATTTTATCACTTGAACAACACTTTTCTTTATAGTATCAGTTTCCCTCATTGAAAAATTTATGAATAACTTAACTAAAAGGAATTAATAAACATGGCAGAAATTATCCCATTTAGGGGAATCCTCTATAATCCACGCAAAATCAATAATATGGCAGATATTATGGCCCCCCCTTTTGATATTATTTCAGACCAGGAACAGCTTGAATATCATGAAAATCATCCCCATAACATTATCCGGCTGACACTTGGCAAAACACACGAAAACGATACAAACACAAACAACCGATATACAAGAGCAGCAAACTGTTTTAACAAGTGGCTTTCAGCGCATATCATGGAGCGTGACGAAACACCGGCGTTTTACCTTACTGCGATGGAGTTTCCTTTTGAAAACAGGATGGTTACCCGTTACGGCCTGATTGCTCTGGTGGGCCTTGAACCTTTTGAAAAGGGTGTTGTTCTCCCCCATGAGAAGACCTTCCCCAACGTGAAATCGGAAAGGCTTGAGCTGATGAAAGCCTGTCATGCCAATTTCAGTCCGATATTTTCTTTGTATTCAGACAATGAAAACCTTGTTCTCGATAAATTAAAAAATGCCACTTTCAACAAAACAGCCGACAATGTTTTTACCGACAACAACGGACAGAAACACTTTTTGTGGCGCATAACCGATAAGGCTGTTCACCAGTATGTTTCCGAAGCCTTGAAGGATAAAATTATTTATATTGCTGACGGACATCATCGGTACGAAACAGCACTCAACTATCGGGACTGGTTATCGGCCCAACATCCTAATTTCAATGGCGATCATCCGGCCAACTATGTAATGATGTACCTTTGCAGTATGGAAGATCCGGGACTTATTATTCTTCCGGCGCACCGTATGCTAAATGAGGTTTCGGTTGCTGCAAGAGAGTCGCTTATCAAAAAGGCAAAAGCTTATTTTGATATCATAACAATCCCATACAAAAACGGTCGGCGGGCAGAAGCAAGAGCACAATTCATATCGACTCTTACATCAGATAATTCAAAAAATTGTATAGGGGTCTTTATGAAAGATCGAAGGGAACTTTATCTTCTGACATTAAAGTCGGGGGTTATGGATCAGATGTTTACCGATGAATTGGCGGAAGTGATCAGAAATATTGATGTAACGGTGTTGTCCCGGCTTATTTTTGTGGAGATTCTTGGTTTTGATCAGTCCCGACACGATGATGAGAAGCTGATTGCCTATTCGAGCATTGCAAAGGATGCTATCGATGCAGTGGATGCCGGCCGGCACGACATTGCCTTTATTCTGAATCCTACAAAAATTCAGCAGGTTCGCAATATTGCCGAAGCCGGTCTTATTATGCCGCGAAAAGCAACCTATTTTTTCCCAAAGGTAATAACCGGCCAGGTATTAAACAAACTAGATTGATAAGACTGTTCGTAACCGTTCAGGGTTTATAGGTTCAAGGTTCAGGAAATAATAGTTAATAAACAACGGTTAATAATTAATAATTAACAATTGATTATTGATTATTAGATCAGCGTTCAGCGTTCAGCGTTCAGCGTTCAGGAACCTCTGAACCTCTGAACCTCTGAACCCCTGAACCTGTGAACGGTTAGGACTGTTCTAAGGCATAAACATTGCCTGGGCCTCATCTGAATATACGCCGTTTTTACGGTAGATTATAAGGGGTGGTTCGATCTTTATCCCATGACGCCCCCCTTTTTGGCCTTCCACAATAATTCGCTTTGCCTGCATTTGGCGGGAGGAATGGATCATGCGAATATATTTGGGTTCTATCCCGGCAGACCGCATTTGCAGGATAATATCAGCCATTCGTTCCGCCGGGTAAATGATGACAAACCGTCCAGACGTCCGTAACATACCACGGGCGGTTTCAACCACATGGAAAAGGGTTGCCTTTATTTCGTGTTTTGCAACTGCGCGCTGCTGATTCGGGTTTAACCTTCCCGATGCCACTTTCATGTACGGAGGGTTTGTCACTACCAGATCCACCGGCCCGCAAGTCATGTCCTGTTTCAATCTTTTTAAGTCCTTGCAATGAATGGTTATACGATCCTCCATGCCATTTTCTGCTATATTGAGAGTCGCAATATCAGCAAGTTCCTTTTGTACTTCGACACCATAAATTATTATTTTCGGATGACGATAAGCCAATATCAGTGGAATGATGCCACAACCTGTTCCCAGGTCAAGGACCGTATCGTCCGGGCTCGGCCTGGCGTGTTGGGCCAGTAAAACTGCATCCAGGGAAAAGCGATACCCTGCTCCATGTTGTTTTACCAGGATACTGCCATTGAAGAGAGAGTCGGTGGTCAAAAATTCCATTTTTATATGGGTCCTATCTTGAATTTTATTTCTTCAACCAGTTCTTTGCCCAGGGCGTGGTTGATCTGTTTTATAATATCTTTTTTAAGGAACTGAAGCTGGTGCATCCATGTGGAACTGGTAACATTGACCAGAAGGAGTTTCCCTTTGAATGCCTCCGGCCGAGCATTTTTGGCGATGCTATCTCCGACTGCCCTGTCCCAAAGTCCCCAGACCTGTGCCAGATTTTCATCAAAATCATTGCGGCAGGTTTTCAAGACATTGCTCATTATGTTTCCTATGTGCACAAGTTCTTCGTTTTTTTTTCTTTTTTTCATAAAAAACACTATAAATTGATCGGTTTTATTGTCAAGAAACAATTAACTTTTCCTTTTTGCTTGACTTGGAAGCATTGGTAACTTAGTTACTAAAAGGATCGAGTTTTTAAATACAAAACACTTTTGTAAAAAGATCGATTTTCTGATTTTTTTTAAAATCATCAAAACTGACGGTCTCGCAAAATGGCAAAGTAAAAAGCTCCAAATTCAAGGCGCGCAAATTCCGAGGAATGAGACGTACATATAGTACGTCGCAGTGACGAGGAATGCAGCGCAACGCAGAAGTTGGACTTTTTACGAAGCCATCAAAACTAAATTTACAGGGATAAATACTATGAATTGGGACTGGGATAAACTTAAGGCAAAGCAAAAGCGGAAGGAAGGGGAGGGAGGATTCGTTCCTCCGAGTATAAATGCAATTACGGAGAAATTTAAAAAGTTCAAACTACCTGGCGGCCCTCTTATAATCCTTATTTTCATCGTATTATTTTTCAGCACATCTACATTCTATACTGTGGGTGTTGATGAAGTGGGTGTTGTTCAGCGGTTTGGGAAATATGTTCGAACCACTCAGCCCGGCCTTAATTTCAAACTGCCTTCAGGAATTGAAAAGGTGACTAAAGTCAAGGTTCGCCGGGTCTACAAAGAGGAATTCGGTTTCCGCACCATTCGGAGAGATGCCCGGACACGAGCTATATCCGGCGGTGAAAATACAAACATTACCCTCATGCTGACCGGAGATTTGAATGTGGCTCTTGTGCCCTGGATTGTCCAGTATCGGATAAAGGATCCTTACAAATTCCTGTTTAAAGTTCATGATGTCAGGAGACTGCTCATGGATATGTCCGAGGCGGCAATGCGTCTGGTGGTCGGCGATAGAAGTATCAATGAAGTTATCAGTAAGCGAGAAGAAATTGCAATTGAAGCCAGGAACGTCTTGCAGGCTGAGATGGATAGGGCACAATCCGGAATCAATATTATAACCATCGAAATGAAGAAAACCAATGTCCCCGGACCGGTGCAGCCGTCATTTAACGAAGTGAATCAGGCAACTCAGGAAAAGGAAAAAATGATCTATCAGGCCAAAGAGGATTATAACAAGGCCATCCCAACAGCCAGGGGCGAAGCTGAAAGGACCGTAAAAACCGCTGAAGGGTATGCTCTTGATCGGATAAACCGGGCCAAGGGTGATGCTTCAAGATTTAAGGCACTTTATGCCGAGTATGCCAAGGCCAAGGACGTGACCAAACGGAGGCTTTATCTGGAATCTTTAAAAGATCTTCTTCCCAAACTCGGAGACAAATATATTATTGACGCAGATCAAAAAAATCTTTTACCCTTACTTAATCTTGGTAAACAAAACGGTGCAAAGAAATGAAATCCAAAGGTATTATTTTAATTGTTGCAGTTGTGGTGATTCTTCTCGGTTTTTCATCCGCATATATAGTGGATGAAACCGAACAGGTTGTTGTCACTCAGTTCGGCAAAGTTGTGGGTAAAACCAAGGTGGACTCCGGTCTTTACTTCAAGATCCCTTTTATCCAGCATACCACTTATTTTCCTAAGAATCTTTTGGAATGGGATGGTGATCCCGGCCAGATCCCTACGCTGGATAAAACCTATATCTGGGTTGACACATTTGCCAGATGGAGAATCGTGGATGCGATAAAATTCTTTCAGACGGTCAACAATACCACCAGCGCCCAGGGAAGGCTGGACGATATCATCGATCCTGCTGTTCGAAATTTGGTAACTGAAAACAAACTGATCGAAACCGTTCGAAAGAGCAACCGGGAGCTGGACACCTATGAAACCGGACTTGAAGATATAAAAGAAAGACCATCCTACAAGATTAAAACCGGCAGGGAAGAAATCACCAACATGATAATGAAACAGGCCCAGCCCAAACTACAAAAATTCGGGATTGAGGTTGTCGATGTGAAGATAAAACGTATCAATTATGTGGAGCAGGTAAGGAACTCCGTGTATGGCCGCATGATTGCAGAGCGGAAACAGATTGCAGAAAAATTTCGATCTGAGGGCAAAGGTGAAGCCCGAAAGATATTGGGTGAAAAAGAAAGAGATTTGAAGAAAATTACTTCCGAGGCTTACAGAAAAGCTCAGGTAATAAAAGGTAAGGCCGATGCCGAATCAACAAAATTATATGCTGAAGCTGCTGAAGCCTTTGGCGTGGACCCTGAATTTTATTCATTCACTCAGACGCTTGAATTATACAATTCAGCCCTTGATAAAGAGAGCTCCCTTGTGCTTTCAACCGACTCGGAGCTTTTTAAATATTTAAAGGGGTATTCCGGTAAACCGTAAAGTAAAAAAAAGCACCAAAACTTCAAAACCAACTCTTTTTTGCTTGAGTTTGCCGATTGGTGCTTTTTTTATGTACATAAAAAAGTGCAGGTGTAAATTTTACCTACCCTTTTTTCTCTGATGGCGTGTACGGGCTAAAAGCTTTCTGTGCTTATGCTTTCTCATTTTTTTTCTTCGTTTTTTTACAACACTACCCAACAGATCACC
>JAFDBA010000055.1 GCA_019313505.1 Deltaproteobacteria bacterium | reverse complement strand
ACATCGCCCTTGAGCTGGAGGTTACACCGCATGTGACCCCTGACGGCCGTGTTTCAATGGAAATTTCAGTAAAAAATAATGAAGTCGGTGCGATAATTTTAGGTGATCCATCATTTACCACCAAGGAAGCCAATACCGAACTTTTGGTAAATGACGGGGATACGGTGATCATCGGCGGCATAAGAAAAACAAGAAAAGACACCGGCCAGAGTGGGGTCCCTGGGCTCATGAAAATACCGGTTCTGGGGTGGCTTTTTAAAACAGAATCCAAAGAAAATCAACTGGACGAGCTGCTGATTTTTATTACTCCCAGAATCGTTCAGCTTGAACAACGCGATATACAAGGCGATCTGTAATTTTTTTTATCGAAATTTCCTTATTTTTTGAGCCTCTGTTTCCGCTTCCCGGGCAAGGGCGCTACCAGGAGCAAATTCAACGGCTTTTTCATAAGCGTCCAGAGCCTTTTTATATTTCCCCGATAAGGTGTAGGCCCGGGCCAAATCCAAATATAATTGCCCCAAACGCGGATAATCTTTAACTGCTTTTTCAAGTGTGGCAACGGCCTCTGAACTTCTTCCCATGGCGGTATAGGTCTTACCCAGACCGGCCAGCGCATTGATAAATCTTGGATTAATTTCAAGGGCTTTGAGATAAAACTTTTCAGCAAGTGCATACTCTTTCTTATTATAGTAGGCCCATCCCAGATTGGAAAGAGCAAAATGAGGCGTAGCATACAGAAGGTTTTCGGTAACCTTCTTGAAATATCTGATGGCAGTATCCCATTCTTTTTTGTTGAGATAAGCTGTCCCTAAACTATTTAGGGCAGGAGCGTAATCTGGTTTAATTTCAATTGCTTTTTTAAAGTGTTTGATGGCAAGATCCATTTTTTTCATGGCCATGTAAGTGAGTCCCAGGTCGTATTGAAGAAAAGGATCGCCGGGATAAATCGTTTCTGATTTAAGAAATTTTCCTAACGCTTCAGGATAATTTCCCTGCCGGTAATATGCTTCACCCAAATTCCTTGAAGCTTCAGCCTGTTTTTTTTGTATTTCCAGATTTGCTGCACACGAAACACTGCCCAATATCAAAATTACCATTACTGCCCGGATAAACCCATATGTTTTCATTTTTTAACCTTATTAATTAATATGTTGGGTGACTTTTTTAGATGGTTGGATCATACTGATCTTAACCCCCTGATTTGTTAAAAATTGAATTACCCCATTATTCAGGATAGAAAATGAAAGGAGAATTCCTGGTTTTCCAGCACCGGTAACCAGAAAACCTGGTATAGTCAAAACCGTATTATGGATGGCAGGTCTTTTGGCTGCAAGAAAAGTTGGATTGTTTGTATAAGAAACATTCATGGCGCCAAGAATCTTGTGTATTATCACAGGATAATTATCATCACCTTTTATCTGGATAACGGTAAAGCCGGTTTTTTCAATGGCAGAAACAGCATCGCCGTAAAGATCCCCAAAGTCCACAAGGTATGGGTTTCCGTCACTTCCGGTAAAAAGATTTGAAACCGTGTTTACCTGAACTCCGGAATACGGAAATGAAATACTAACATTGGATAAGTAGTTGTAACCTAAGGCCGTAATCAAATCATTTACAAAGATTTTTTGATCTGAAGAATCGATGGTACTCACAATTTCACCCGATTTATGGGGACCCGGTCTATTAGATTTCTGCTCGGCAATATTTTCCCCGGTGAGAATCTCTTTTAAAGCGATGTTATTTTGATCCAGATAACGCAAAATTGATTTGGGGGTACGCTCCCTGGGATTATCGATAAGGGATATACAAAAATGGCGCACGCTTTTTCCGTTCTCAGCAATTTTATCAAATATCCATTCCCCCCGGACTTCAACCTTGACTCCTTGATCGAAAAAAGACAAACGGTTTTTTAAAACACCTTTTCCCAAACGTTCAAAAACAGCATCAAAGACATGTTTTTCAGAATCGTTTGGCACAATTTGAACGATATGTACATCCTTCCAGAAGGATTTTACTATATCAAGCTCAGATTTTTTATTTTTATTGTCGTCCATTGGAAAAAGAATTCTGGTGCCATTTTTAAGTTCTATTAAGGGAATTCTGGAAAGGTCGATCTTAAAATCTTCCTGCCCCTGCCTTGGGAAGTAATAAACACCCTTAGTAGAAAGTTTTGCATCCAGAGCACAGGCAACTTTTGATAAAGGAAAGCTTGGTTTCTTTTCCATATCTTCCGGAACAGGGAGCATCGGTGTTTTTTTATGAGCTTTGATTGTAGGGTCGAAATCTGTCAGATTTTGATTGTTTGCCAACCGGTCAAACAGGGATTGATACCATGGTTGTTTTTGAATAGCCGGATCCGGGATAAGGATATCCTGGCCGGCATAAATGCGATTCAGATCTTTGATATCAGGATTGATCAGTTTGAACAGTTTGATTCCCTGTTTGTATGGTTCTGCGCCATAAGGCCCGAATCTTGTCGAAATAAGGATCGATAGGCAATCTCCCTTTTGGACGGTATATTCTGCTGCATATGTTTTAAAGGTTTCAGGTAGGTTGGGGATGGTGACAAACGGAATTGTAACCACACCTGAAGATTGTCCGGGCATTGAACTCTGTTTTAACTTCTTTAGTGGGATAATAATATGCTGGCCGGCACGAATTCGGTCTATGTTATGAATGTGCTGATTTATTCGTTTGAATATCCTTAAAAATTCCGGGAAATCTCTGTGGGAGATTTCCCCTTTTTGTCTGAAGAGTTTGTAAAGCCAGTCGTTTTTTTTCACAACATATGGATCACATAATATGTCCCAGCCTCTGTCATATCTAATGGTATAGCTTTTATACAAAATGGCATTATAAGCAGAACGGGGAAAAATCATGCATGCCGAAATAACTATCACCAAAAAGACTGAGGCTAAAGATGCTCCCTTGAATTTCATGTTTTCTGCCTTTTTTGGAGACTTAAAATCTTTGCAATCTTTGAGGATATACCTTGAACAAACCGCTCAAAATCTTCGCCGTGTAAGGGTTTTCCTGGAGCAGGAACATTTGCGAGATCATCCGGATGAACGTAAACAGGGGTGTTAATAAGATCCGGGTTCGGAGAAATTTCGAATTCCGGAGGAAAGCTATTTTCAAAATACATCTCCTGAAAACCCGAAAACTTGAGTGAATGAGCAGTTGAATCGACGATGGCAATATCATTTTGCCCAACAATTTTTTGCTTGCGAGCGACAATCAGACCGGCAAGAGATTCGCCGCCATGGGTACAGGCGATATGTCCATTACGGTTGGCCAGAAGTTCCCAGTCCATTATGGATTGTTCGGTAACCTCAACAAAAAAGACATTCTGCCTGCCTGACAAACTGTTATAAAGATCCACCAGATGAATCACTCTCGGCATCGAAACAGGATTGCCAATCATGGCTGCCTGGGCCACACTCGGCTTAACGACTACGGGAATAAATTTTCGTTTTTTAGCATCAGGTTCCAAAAAATACCGATAAACAGGGTTGGCATGTTCTGACTGAACACCCAATATTTTTGGCAAAGAACGTATAATGCCGGTCTCATAAAATTTCAAAAACCCGCTTATTACAGCAGTAATATTGCCGGCATTGCCGATGGGCACAACCACTACTTTGTTTTCCATGTCATATTCAAACGCCTGTGCGATTTCATATGAATATGACTCTTGCCCAAGTATACGCCAGGCGTTTTTTGAGTTTAAAAGTGCGACATTATAATTTTCCGACAGGGTTTCAACAACCTTCATGCAATCGTCAAACACACCCGGCATCTCGAACACGGCGGCGCCACTTCCCAGAGGCTGAGAAAGTTGCTGGGGTGTTACCTTCTTGTGGGGTAAAAGCACTGCGGATTTAACATGGGGTTGAAGAAAAGATGCATACAAAGCTGCTGCAGCCGAGGTATCCCCGGTGGAAGCACATATGGCAAGCACATCGGAAGTATGACCTTTTTGAACCAGATAGTTGATATAGCTCAATGCGCTGGCCATCCCCCTGTCCTTGAATGAGGCGCTGGGATTCTGACCGTCATTTTTAAAGTAGAATTTAAGGTTTGCTTCCCCCTGCAGGAAAGCGTTTGCTTCGATGACGGGAGTGTGTCCTTCGCCGAGATAGATTATAGATTCGAGTGGAATAACCGGACCTATAAATTCATGATAAAGATAGATTCCCTTTAGCGCAGGGATTGTGAGCATCTTGCGATAATCAAAAATCTTACGCCATATCCTCCCCGGGATCTTTTTTAAGCGGTCAAAATTTTCATCGAAAATCAGAAGCACCTGTCCGCAATGCGGACAGGTATAGAGCAGTTCATCAATACCGTATTCCCGGCTACAGCCAAGGCACCGATAAATTAGTTTGCCATGGTGTTTCGGAATGATAAAGGATTTAATCTCTTTGGGGAAATCTTTTGGTTTCACGACGATATTTTTTCAAGTCCACCCATATAGGGTCTCAGGGCTTCGGGAATAAGAACGGACCCGTCAGCCTGCTGAAAATTTTCAAGTAACGCGGCTACCGTTCGTCCCACAGCAAGTCCGGATCCGTTAAGAGTATGTACAAGTTCGGTACCCTTTTTACCTTTTCTTTTGAACCGGATATTGGCGCGTCTGGCCTGAAAGCTCTCAAAATTACTGCACGATGAGATTTCTCTGTAAACGTTTTGTGCGGGCATCCAAACTTCAATATCATAAGTTTTTGCTGAGGAAAAGCCCAGGTCGCCGGTACAAAGAGTGACAACCTGATAAGGAAGCCCGAGAATTTTCAAAATAGTTTCCGCATGGTTTAAAAGTGTTTCAAGCTCATCATAAGATGTTTCCGGCTTAGTAAATTTTACCAGCTCCACCTTGTTGAACTGGTGCTGTCGGATCAATCCTCTCGTATCCTTTCCATGGGAACCCGCTTCCGAACGAAAACAAGGGGTATAAGCGGTATAGGAAATAGGCAGTATTTCCTCATTTAAGATTTCACCCTTATGGATGTTGGTTACCGGAACTTCGGCCGTTGGCACAAGGAAATAATCCCACCCTTTAAGCTTGAAAAGATCGTCCTCGAACTTTGGAAGTTGGCCGGTATTTGTCATGCTGTCGCGGTTCACAATAAAGGGAGGCAGTATCTCTTGATAACCATGTTTTGTGGTATGAATATCAAGCATAAAATTGATAAGCGCTCTTTCCAGCTTAGCGCCTTTACCTAAATAGAGCGGGAAACGGGCACCGGTAATTTTAGCTGCCCTCTCGAAATCTAAAATCTTGAGTTTTTTACCCACTGTCCAGTGAGGCAGGGGTTCAAAATCAAAATCAGGTGGTGTGCCGATCTGTTTTACAACAGGATTTTCAGAACTGTCCTTTCCTGCCGGAACCGACTTATGGGGTATATTCGGCAATCCCAAAAGGATTTGTTTTACTTTGTTTTCATTTTCCGACAAATCATGATCCAGCGCCTTGATCTTGCCGGAGACCTCACGCATCTGAGTCACAAGATCATCTGCATCTTGGCCATCTTTTTTCATGGCTGCTATCTGTTCAGAAACTACATTGCGGCGATGTCTCAGGTTTTCAATCTCAAGAAGAACGGTCTTGCGTTTGGCATCACATTGTTTAAAAGTTTCAAGGTCGGCTGTTTCTCCTCGCCTTGAAAGAGCTTTTTCAATTTCAGGGAGGTTGTGTCTCACAAACTTGATCTCCAGCATAACAAGTCCTATATTCTTTTAACAAAATTACAACGCCTGCATCTCATCTGAACCAGATTGTTGAGGTTAATAATGCAGGCATCTATATTTTGAAAAAATTTTAGGTAATCGTATCACGGGCAAGCCATATAGTCAATAATTATTGTGAGTTGACATTATTCGTTAATGTTTGTATATAGTAAATAATATTCTAAATATCTGTTAGGGAGAATACTTATGGAGGAAATTCGAGAAACAAAAGATGAGATACGTAGCAACATAGCAAAAACACTGTCCGCACTTTCTGACAGCGAAATTGAAGAAAAAAATACAAGAATAGAAAACCGTCTCTTTGAATTTGCCAATTTTTTAGAAGCAAATATTGTATTACTTTATATAAACAGCACCAGCGAAGTAAATACGCTAAAGACAATAAAAAGATGTTTAAACCACAAAAAAATTGTCATTCTTCCTGCCTTTGACACAACAAAACATGAAATGAAATTGATGAAAATCGATAATATAGATACCGATCTAATACCCGGGCCCAGAGGTATCCTGGAACCGGACTCGAACCGTTGCAACGTTGTGCCGATCGAATGTATCGACATTGCAATAATTCCGGGTGTTGCATTTGATGAAAAGGGAGGGAGAATAGGATCCGGTGATGGATATTATGACCGACTTATTCCAAAACTGTCGATCACCACAAGAAAGGTTGCTCTTGCTTTTGAGAACCAGATAATCCCCCAGGTTCAAATGGAATCCCATGACAGATATGTCGATATTATAATTACTGAAAAAAGAATTATCTACAAAATATAACCGCTAAGCCAGCCCTTGTCTTCCCGGATTCAATATCTTTTCCAGTTGTTGAAGATTATTTTCCTGTCCCACGGCGATTACGGTATCTCCGCCCTCGATAACCGTCTCAAAAGAAGGATTAAACAGCATATTCCCATCGAGCTTTTTTATCGCAATGATTATCAGGTTGAATTGTTGCCTGATTCCTGAATCTTTCAGCATGACATTTACAAGATCAGAGGAAGAGCTGACCGGCATTTCTTCCATCTGAATATCTTTACGCTTGTGAGCAAAGGCAAGTTCCAGAAAACTTGTCACTGTTGGACGGATGATCCGCTGGGCCATACTCACAGCGCCCATATCGTATGGTAATTCTACCTTGTTGGCGCCTGCGGCTTGCAACTTAGTCTTTGATTCGTTACGACTTGCCCTTGCAATGATATAAAGGTCAGGGTTAAGTTGTCTTGCTGTCAGCACCAGAAAAACGTTTTCCGTATCCGTAGCCAGAGCAGCAATCAGCCCTTTAGCACGCTGTATTCCCGCTTTAATCAAATTTTCTTCATTTGTTGCATCACCTGACACATAGAGAGTTTTATCTGCATCCATTTCAGGAATAAGCTCCGGGTCCTTCTCAACAACAACCAGGTCAAACGGCTTCCTTAATAACATTTTGCAAAGAACCTTGCCGATACGACCATATCCACAAATAATATAATGGTTTTTTAATCGATCAATTTTTTTATCCAATCTTCTCCTCCCTAATATGGTTCTGATTCGGCCTTCAACCATGAACTGGACAACAGCGCCGGCAACATACAAAAAGAAAGCCACGCCGATACAGATGAGCAAAATAGTAAAAATCCGTCCCATTCTGGTCATCTCATGTACTTCGTTATATCCCACAGTGGTAAGCGTTTCGACGGTCATATACAAGGCATCTAAAAGGTTCCAACCCTCGATCATCATATATCCTGTTACACCCAGAATAATGATAAATACTATTAAGAAAACCGAAAATGTCAGATGTCTTGTACTGTTCATTTGGCCCCTTTGATCTATCCTGTCCGGTGGCTATCTAGAGTTCGGCCAAATTGCATAGCCTTAGGTTTTTTGCTTAGCAACTTATACTTTGTATTTGCTGACGGGCTTTATCCGATTATGTAACATCTTACTGAAAAATCAAGCTTTTTTTATTAATATATATTGAACAGGCAACATATATTTTAACACATGGCATCTGTTCGTAATCCACGAGAATAAGCTTTTTATGTTTCAAGTTCTAAGTTCTTGACGTAACCCCTCTGATTTGATAGAAAATCCAATTATCGAAATACAAGATACATGCATGGTATTTAAAATTGGAAATATGTGCGTTTTAATTCATTGCATCGATTTAGAGGTTTTTTATTTTGGACGAAAATTCCATAAAATATGAACGCCAGCGTGAAGAGATGGTTAGAAGGCAAATTGAAGCACGCGGGGTAACGGATTCCAAAGTTCTTGCGGCCATGTGCAAGGTTCCCAGGCATCTTTTTGTCAGTGAAGCCTTAAGAGATCAGGCCTATGGTGATTTCCCGCTTCCCATCGGAGAGCAACAGACCATCTCACAGCCGTATATCGTAGCCGAGATGACCCAGGCACTGCAGCCTGGCAAAGAAGACAGGATACTTGAAATCGGAACCGGATCAGGATATCAGGCCGCAATTTTAGCGGAAATAGTGTTTCGTGTTTATACTATAGAAAAAATAAACTCTCTATTTTTAAATAGCCGCAAGTTGTTTGACAAGCTTCATTATTATAATATTGTGACCAAATATTCCGACGGTACTTCCGGATGGTCAGATGAAAGCCCTTTTGACGGTATTATTGTTACTGCAGGTTCTCCGGAAATTCCCAAACCCCTTGTGAGTCAGCTTGCTGTTGGGGGGCGCATGGTTATACCTGTAGGAGACCGGTACTCGCAGGAGTTGATAAAGCTGTACAAGGATGAACACGGCATTCACAAGACAAATTTAGGTGGGTGCCGGTTCGTCAAACTTGTGGGTGAATATGGATGGAAAGGGTAATTGATGCTTCGCCGTCTTTACGACTGGGTGCTTCACTGGGCAGATACACCTTACGGATCATGGGCATTATTTTTGCTGGCCTTCAGTGAATCCTCTTTTTTCCCAATACCCCCTGATATACTACTCATAGCTCTGGCTGTGGCCATCCCCAAAAAGTCTTTGAAATATGCATTAATATGTTCGGCCGGGTCTGTGCTCGGAGGATGCTTTGGTTATCTTATCGGATGGCAGTTTATGGCTTCTATCGGGAACCGTATTGTAGATTTTTATGGCCTGACCCCAAAGGTCGAACACATTGAAGCCCTTTACAATAAATATGATGCATGGGCCGTCGGAATCGCTGGATTTACTCCCATACCCTACAAGGTATTCACTATTTCAGCCGGTGCATTTAAAATCAATTTCTCGGTATTTTTAATCGCATCCTTTGTATCTCGATCCGCACGATTTTTTTTGGTCGGTGGACTCATTTATGTTTTTGGTCCCAGCATTCAGTCTTTTATCGACAAATATTTTAACATCCTTGCCACCGCATTTATAGTTCTTCTTGTTGCCGGGTTTTTAATAATTAAGTATCTATTGTAGCCATTGGTGATATCCCTGAGATAGGCATCTATTTCCCGCAATTATTGCCATTCGGGCTTCCTGCTAAGGCCGACTTTACGTTTGTGTTTTTTGCCCTGGCGCTCCCGCAACTTCCCGTGACAATAGGGAATGCGGTTGTTGCAAACCCAGAAGTTGGACTTTTTACGAGACCGTCATTTGTTTATTATCCATATAATTATCGGAAGCAGCAGCGCCAGAATAATCAGCAATCCCGGAGGCGATAAGTAAAATTGGTACCATGGTTTGCCCTTTAATCGTGCTTTTTTGACTTCAGCCAGAAACCAGTTTCCGATCAATATGGCAGCCACCAGTACAGCGACTAATTTTAGAATATTTACTAAAGTTGACACGTTCTTCTCCTATACAAGCTTCGTTACACCCCAATTAAAAAAGCTAAAAATCTAAGGTACTCTTGGTTGTTTGGATACCTTGCTTCCTTAGAACATGAGTGTAAATCATTGTTGTTGAAACATCTTTATGGCCCAGTAGCTCCTGAATAACCCGGATATTTGTCCCCATACACACCATCAATCGCAATCAACTATCATAAATCAATTTTGCCATCAATTGATTTCCTCCTGACATGTCTATAATTACTTTTTTAACTTCATCTTTGGTCACACTTGACATTACACTTAGTATGTATTAGATAATACACCAAAGGGTATAATCATAAAGGTGTAACAGGCGATACGCTAAGCAGGGTAAGCCGCGAGGTAAAATATGCAAAATCCATTCGCCTTTAGCAACTATGTTACCGGAGAGTCTTTTTGCAATCGTAAGAGAGAACTGTCTGAACTACTTAAGTATATAAAAGGATCTCAGAATGTACTTTTATTTTCCCATAGAAGATACGGGAAAAGCTCTTTAATTTGGCAAGTTTTCCGTAACATCAAGGGAAAAGAGCTTGATATCGGCGCGATGCACGTCGAGTTGTATGGAACAATATCTGAAAAAGATTTTATTACCAGAACCTTTCAGGGCTTAACTCAACTTGAATCAAATTTTGAAAAACTTCTTAAGTCTGTCAGTAAGATTTTGAAGAATATCCGGCTGAATTTAAGTATAGATTCGGCAACAGGAAGAACTTCAGTTTCGCCGTCATTTGAGGCAGTTAATGAGAAAATAATTCTGGAAGAGTTGATGAATATTCTTTCAAAATATTCACAAAAACGTAAACTGGTTATTGCGCTTGATGAATTCCAGGAAATTGCCAGTTACACTGAAGAGGGTTTTGAAAAAAGATTGCGCTCGTTTATCCAACAACACCCAAATATCTGTTATATTTTTTCAGGTAGTCAGCAGCATCTGATCACCGAAATGTTTAGTTCAAATAACCGTGCATTTTATAAACTGGCAGAGAGTTTTCCTTTAGATAAAATTGAAACCAAACATTACATCCCCTGGGTTCAGAATCTATTCAGCCGGAAGAATGTTCAATTTCCTGTCGAGATAATAGAAGATATTGTAGCAAGATTCGAAAACCATCCCATGTATATCCAGAACTTTCTGTTTCACCTCTGGGATGAACCGGAAGAAAAAGGATTTTCCCCTGAAATAATAGATAGGATAGAAAATACGATCATAGAAAAGAGGAATCTAGAATATACAGTATTGTGGGAATCCTTAAGCATTAATCAAAAAAAAACCTTGAAGTTGATTCTGCTGAATAACGGGGCTAACCTTTTTAATACAGACTCGTTAAAATCCGTTAACTTAAAAACCGGATCTTTGGTTACAAAAACATTGTCAAGTCTTATGAAAAAAGAGATTATTGTAAAAAGTGAAATTTATATGATTCAGGATATTGTTTTTAAGAAATGGCTTCAAAAAACGTTGTCATTTTAAATAATGTGTCTCATATAGATAACAAAAAAATATTATTGGACCCACTGGAAATGGAGTGATTTATGAAAAAATTTACACACATCGACGAACAAGGACATGTTAGGATGGTGGATGTGTCAGGTAAGAAACCGACTCTGCGTGTAGCAATCGCCCGAGGGGTTGTTTCTATGAGTCAGGAAACATTTGAAAAGATACTAGATCAGACAGTAAAAAAGGGAAATGTTCT
Source organism: Deltaproteobacteria bacterium (assembly GCA_019313505.1). Lineage (GTDB taxonomy): Bacteria > Desulfobacterota > Desulfobacteria > Desulfobacterales > UBA11574 > S5133MH16. The sequence continues at coordinate 827 of JAFDBA010000055.1, read as the reverse complement.
TGAGACGGCACGAATTGCAGGTATCATGGCAGCAAAAAAAACCTCTGAACTCATCCCCATGTGTCATCCCCTCAACATTACACATATTGCCATCGATTTTTTCCCGGATAAAGTGAAAAATTCAATCAGAATCGAAGCCGCTGTTCGCGCTATCGATCAGACCGGTGTTGAAATGGAAGCCCTGACAGCAGTTTCTGTGGCCGGGTTGACCATATATGATATGTGCAAGTCCTATGATCGTTCAATGACCATCTCTGATATATGTCTTCTTGAAAAATCAGGGGGAAAAAGCGGTTTATTTGTGAGAAATGCGGGTTAGTGATTTATAATCGAAAAGGTGAGTTATGTCAAAATATACTATCATCGGTCTGACGTCGTGGCTCTTCAGTGGATTGATACTACTTTTTCAAACCATATCATCATTGATGGGTATGGAAGAAAAAATGGTTTTCAAGAGCTTAGCTCTCGTTGATATTATCGGCAAAGGACATTTCAACTGGATCGATGGAATTTCATGGGTAAGCATTCAAACAGCAGTTAATTATATTGTTACAATGCCTTTATTTTTATTGCTGTTTTGCATAGGCATTTTATTCTTTTTAATGCACATGTTTACATATAGATCATAAATGATGGCTTCGTAAAAAGTCCAACTTCTGCGTTGCGCTGCATTCCTCGTCACTGCGACGTACTACACGTACGTCTCGTTCCTCGGAATTTGCGCGCCTTGAATTTGGAGCTTTTTACTTTGCCATCAAAATCCGACTTTTTACGAGACCGTCATAAATGAACACTTGGGTTAATAAAAGATACAATTCAATTATTGT
>JAFDBA010000210.1 GCA_019313505.1 Deltaproteobacteria bacterium | reverse complement strand
AGGTTCCTCCAGGTTAAATATATACATCTTTTTTTCATCAACCACTTTAAGGGTTACAACGCCGTATGAATAATAAAGATATCCATAAAGAACTCCGTCCGGCCCTAAAATTTCATTGAGCCAGGGCTCACGCTGAGTGGCCAGAAAAATCCGTTTTGTCATATCTGTCAAAGTTTTTTGATCACTGACCTTTTTCCACCGATCACCCACCAGCATTGTATCATTATTTTTCGGATCGAACATGATGCCCAGAGGTGATCGAAAACCAGGTCCGGCATACTGGTCGGAACTATAAATGTGGTAATCATCCCATTTATCGATTAAATTTTGAATGGTCAGATGGTTTGGGCCGTTAGGTATAGTTTTAAGCTTGCCGTAGTTTTTTTGCCACGAAACACAACCGGAGATAATCAGAGCAATTAATAAAACACTCAAGAATATTTTTCTTTTTGGTTCCATTTTTTTGCCTCCCAACGAATTGTCTTTCTTTGAATTTGTTAAATAAATATTATGCTACAATATAATATTTAAATTTTCACTAACGAGTAAATGTCAATGACAAATATTATTTTTTAGTAGGTTTTGAAAAAGAAGAATGGAAAAATGAAATTGCAGGGAAATTAAACACACAGCATAACTAAACTGACAACACATCCTGAAATCAATTCATGCTGATTACATATATCAAAATATTTTTAGGCCTTGATATTTTCAGGATGAGCAAATAGCAAAGTCTGCTTAAATGGGTCAATTTTCGGTTATCGAAACGGATCTTCTTTTTCTTTTGTTTCTTCCTTAGCCTTTTTTTCAACCATATCAACGTCTTCCACTTCTTCTTTAGCTTCTTTTTCAACATGGAGCATTGCTTCCGTTCCCATTTTCATCTTTTTTGCCCTGCTTTTTGATACCTTGACAGTTGCTATAGAAGCCTCAGCACTCACAACCGACCCACAAACAAACTCGTCACCATATGATGCTGAAGATACAAAAAAACACACGGTAGCTCCCGGTATAAATCCATCATTCACACCTCCATTAATATGAATACGCCCTTTACTTTTATTAATTCCGGTAACCTGTGCTGCCATAGCAATGCCCATAAAAGATGTTGATACTATCAATATAATTGCCATTGCAAAGAGAAATAATTTGATTTTATTCATTAAGCCCTCCTCTACATTATGTAAATTTCAGCTCACTTTTTTATTAGGGTTATGAGATACCTGGTACCTTTCCTATAGGTAGATGTTGGGGATATCTATAACGATAGCCTTGAGGCGACCAGGGAAGCGCGCCAACGCTTTACGAGGTCGCTCTCTAAGACCATGTCAGGCGAGTCAGTGCCCACGATGCCCACCGGAACCCGTGCCACCACCTCGGGAACCCATGCCACCACCTTGGTGCCCCATGCCACCACCACCGGGTCCTATTCCTTCGCAACCTGGATCCATACCACGCCCTCTGGCGGGCTCCTCGGGCAGGGTTAGACCACGCTCCACAGTCCGCGCTTTCATGCGCGCATGATGTTCATTACGGATTTGTTCTCGTTCTTCGGCAGTTTTCGCAGCGCGTATTTTAGTATGATATTCCGCACGCTCTTGCTGAGTCATGAGTTGGCTACCGTAGATTTGCTCTTGCTCCTGTTTTTGAACTCTTTCCTGAGCGCGCTCCTGATCAGCTGCTGATGCGGATACAGTGGACAAAGACAGAACGCTTACCAAAGCAAATAGTACTAACATTCGTCGCTTCATGATCAACTCCTTTGCCGGGTTGTCTGGAGAAGATGTGCGTAGCATCACTGCAACCCGTTCAGTGGGCACGCCTAACATAATATTTCCCATATGGAACAAAAAATAGCCCGATAACCAGCCGAGAATTTGATACCATACTTTTAGAACAGTATCATCCAAATTAAAGATACATTGAGTTATGGAGCTTGTAAAGTGGTTCTTTGCCTAAAAGCTTTTGATGATTCTTTTTATTCGGTTATTGCTTTGGCAAGATTTCCAGATAGTTCGGCTCCTTTATCACCAATGGCATCCGGCCAGAAGATACCTGTGAATGAGTTCGTGATCAGCACCCGGGACAAGATTTTTCGGACTTTTTACGAGTTCATCAAGCCTTGGCTCTTGAAGAACTTAATGATGCTGGACAGATTGTATCAATTATGATATCAATACCGTTATATGCCGCTTTGTTAATAACTGAGTCTACTTATAAAACAAAAAAAAACATGGGTGGTTTCCCCTGTGAAAACCACCCATGCAAGAATGTAAACGAAGGGAGTTCATTTACGATTGTGAATATAACAATTGAGGATCTATTATGTCAAGAATGATATAATAGTTTTTTAGTTTTTTATACAATAATAGCAGATAAAGTATCCAACAAACCTTAAATAACCTAAAATGACACACAGTTGGGAAGTGAGGCGAAGGGTTTGTGCAATTGGAGGACGATCATCCGGTCTATCTTACCTGCAATGCAATTTATTTGGTTGATTCGTGTCAAAACACTGAAATGGTATTGTTTGAATGCCCAAAGAAAAAAAGATATTTGCTGTCCGGTCGAAGATCTGGATAGAGGACATGGAAGGTAACGTCGTATTTGGTCTCGGGCGGTATCGAATTTTGAAAATGATTCGCCGTATGGGGTCGATGAATGCTGCTGCCAAGGAGCTGCAAATGAGTTACCGGGCGGTTTGGATGCGCATACGGTCCTCAGAAGAACGGATCGGAAAACAACTGGTCGTTCGGGAAGGTAAAGGCTCAAAGTTAACGCCATTTGCCGAGAAACTTATGAAACAGTTCAAAAGATTGCATACAATAGCCGAAGCAGAATCGGATGACGTCTATGAAAGCCTGATGTCGGATCATTTAATATAGGCATCCTTTTTATCAGTAATCTTGCCCAAAATATACAACGGCTTTTCAGATATCCATCCCGTACCTCAGGTCTGGCATTTGCTAAGACACATTGAGAATATCCCTAAAAATCGAACTTGTCAAAATCTATTTGATCTTGCTATAAGTCAAATATTTAATGGTTTTAAAATGTTGTGATAAAGAATTACATATCGATACCCCCGTTTGAAAAATATCGCCTAACCCCAACGAATGGTTACCAGTTTCCGGATAAAATAGTGTAGAATTGAAGTTCGAGCTTAATATTTTTGTTGTCATCCAACTGTTAATATGTTAAATAGCTGAACAGTAAAATTGTTTAACATATGAACAGGAGGTGCCTATGTTTGAACAAAAACTAAACAAGTATCGGAAAACAGTGGTGAACACAATTGCCATTTAATAAGCAGATACTGGATGCCCGGTGCTTGATAAAATAAGAATAACTTCTTTTTAAGGTACAGCATACGGAAACCCGCATCAAGCATCTTATCCATAACGGCTCCACATCGTGTTATAAAAATCTTTTGTCACAAAATGCACAAAAATTATTACTAAGAACTAATTTGTGGCAT
>JAFDBA010000209.1 GCA_019313505.1 Deltaproteobacteria bacterium | reverse complement strand
AGTCCGATTTGGACAGTTTCGTAAAAAGTTCAAATTCAAGGCGTGCAAATTTTGTAATCATGAGGCGTACTTTTCGTACGTTGAATGATTACGAAATGCAGCACAACGCAGAAGGTGGACTTTTTACGAAACCGTCAATTGTAGATATCCGACACATTCCCTTTAGCGGGATAGAATTTCCGAGACGTATATTATGCCCGGTTTCTCATACAAGCTCGAAGATGATTTATCTCATAAGCTTGGATGGGTTATGTTTTTGCGGATCATTTTCACTTCACTGTTGTTGGGATCGACTACTGTTCTGCAATTCAGTGAGAAATCTTTCCCTCTAACAGGATCCCTCCTAATTTTTTATGGACTTATCACCACAATTTTCCTGCTTTCTTTTTGTTTTGTTTTTATTTTTAAATATATAAAGCGGAAACTTATTTTTGCTTATATACAGATCGGGATCGACACCTTTGCGGTAACAATAATAATTTTTGTTACCGGCAGTTTTGCAAGCATTTTTTCATTTCTTTATCTGGTAGTTATTATCTATTCGAGTATGCTTCTTTTCAGGAAAGGAAGCGTGGTCATGGCCGTGCTTTGCAGTATCCAGTACGGCCTCCTGATTGACCTTGAGTACTATGGTATTATCAACCCCTTTAGCATGGATGGGGGCAATGCCATCGTGAATTATGCCTGGAGCCAAGTGCTTTTCAAGATAGTGATTACCATGGCGGCCTGTTTTGCCGTTGCTTTCCTGAGCGGTTTTTTGTCGGAACAGCTCAGAAGGACAAGAAACAAGCTTTCGACCCTTGAGGATCGAATCAAACGCGTGGAAAAAATGGCCTACATGGGTGAGATGGCAGCCGGCATAACTCATGAGGTCAAAAATCCTCTGGCTTCTCTGTCAGGTTCGATCCAGATTTTAAGAAAAGAAGTTCCGTATAATCCCGAACATGACAAGCTGATGCAGATCATTTTGCGGGAGACAGACAGGTTGAATGCCCTGGTGAACAATTTTCTTTTGTTTGCAAAACCGCCGGCAGGTAATATTAAAAAAATAGAACTCGAAAGTGCCCTGAAAGAGATTGTCAAACTATTTGAAAAGGACAAGGCTGGTAACAGCAAGGTTTCAATCACAAGCGAGTTCTCATCAAATATCTGGATTGAAATGGATCCGGTGCATTTGCGTCAAGTGACCTGGAATCTACTTTTAAATGCTGCCGAGGCTATTGAGGGTGAAGGACTTGTCGGGATTAAAACGTATCCTTTAAAACACAATTATGCATGTATCGAAATAAGCGATAATGGCTGTGGTATTACAGATGGGTCTATGCAGTCGATTTTTGATCCCTTTTTCACAACAAAATCCAGGGGGACAGGTCTCGGACTTTCCATAGTTCACAGTATACTGGAACATTACGATACATGGCTTGATGTTGAGAGTGAAGTTGACCGGGGAACCAAGTTTTCTTTTAAAGTAGAGCGAAGAGACCCGCCAACTTAATCTTGACACCTATTTTTAAATGGGTTAGCAAAATAGGTTTGACGACTTCGTAAAAAGTCCAACTTCTGTGTTGCGCTGCGTACTATAAGTACGCTCCCCACGGGACCGGCGGATAGCCGATTCTTCAGGATTTGTGCGCCTTGAATTTGGATCTTTTTGCAAAATTAAAATCATACAGATATGTTGTTGAATACTTATGGATCAAAAAAGCGATATCATTGAGAAACGAAAAAAGAAACTTTTAGACTTACAAAGAAACAATATTAATCTTTATCCCAACGATTTTGTTGTTTTGCATACTGTAGGCGATATCAAAAAGGCCGTAGAAGATGTATCGGATTCACTTGACGAGGAGGGCCCTGTTTTTGTTGTTGCCGGACGCATGATGGCCATAAACAGGTTTGGCAAGGCATCCTTTATAAGGTTCAGGGATCGAACCGGACAGCTTCAGGCATATGTGAGAAAAGACAAAATAGGTGAAAAAGCCTATAATCTATTTAAACAGCTCGATATTGGAGATTTTGTCGGACTAAACGGTGTAATGTTTAAAACCAGAACGGGAGAATGGACACTTCTGGTCAAGGAATTTAAGCTTGTTTGTAAGTCAGGAAGACCGCTTCCGGAAAAATTTCACGGGCTCAAAGATCCAGAAAAGCGTTATCGCCGTCGCTACATCGACTTGGTAATGAATTCAGATGTCCGGGATATTTTTATAAAGCGAAGCAGGATAATTCAGAGCATACGTTCATTTTTACTTGACCGAGATTTCCTTGAAGTGGAAACGCCTATGATGCAGCCGGTTCCGGGTGGCGCCGAAGCCACACCGTTTGTGACCCATCACAATGCCCTGGGCATGGACCTGTTTTTGCGCATAGCCCCTGAACTCTATTTAAAGCGTCTGGTTATCGGAGGGTTTGAAAGGGTTTTCGAGATCAATAGAAGTTTCAGAAATGAAGGGGTTTCAACCCGCCACAATCCCGAATTTACCATGTTAGAATTTTACCAGGCATTTGCCAGGTACGAAGATCTGATGGATCTAACCGAAGAAATGTTCTGTCATGTGGCTCGGGTGGTGACCGGATCGACTTCAATACAATATCAGGGGAATATTATCGATTTGGGCGTCAAGTGGCGTCGAATATCCCTTGCTTCTGCCATGGAGGAGTTTGGCGGCATTGATGCCGGTCTGATGAACAACCGGGAAGGTCTGCTTGAATTTGCAGCTTCAAACAGGATCAAGGTTACTAAGACCGGACGTCTTGGGAAAATTATTACAAAGATTTTTGATGTTATTGTGGAGCCTAAACTTTTGCAGCCCACATTTATTACAGGATATCCGGTAGAGGTTTCTCCACTTTCCAGAAGGAGCGACACCTCTCCTGAACTTACGGACCGGTTTGAGCTCTTCATCTCGGGCCATGAGATTGCCAATGGATTTTCGGAGCTGAATGATCCTAATGACCAGAAAGAGCGTTTTTTGCAGCAGGTTGAAGACAGGGAAGCAGGGGACAAAGAGGCCCATTATATGGATAAGGATTATATCGAAGCATTGGAGTACGGTATGCCCCCCACTGCCGGGGAGGGGATAGGAATTGACCGGCTTACCATGCTGTTTACCGATTCCGCTTCAATCCGGGAAGTTATTCTTTTCCCGCATATGAAACCGGTTGAAAGGGGTAATTGATAACCGGAAAAGTGCCTAAAGTGAACTAAAGTTTGAAGTGATCTAAAGTTAAGGAGTTGCTACACTCCAACTTTTATATAAATTGGCAATATTCCTTAATTTTAGGCACTTCACACTTAATTAGATTGGATAAATTCTTTGACATAAAATACACAAAATTTACAATTAAGAAACTAATAACCTATAACCAGTAACTCTTATGTCTTTTGAATATTTTATAGGCGGTCGCTATCTAAAGGCCAAACAGAGAGAGACCTTCATTTCGTTAATTACCATGCTTTCCATTGCCGGGGTAACCGTGGGGGTAATGGCA
>JAFDBA010000054.1 GCA_019313505.1 Deltaproteobacteria bacterium | reverse complement strand
TGGATGAACTGTTCCAGCTGTTCCAAAGAAATTCAGTTGCAGCGCCTTAAGGAGGCCGGCGACACCGGCGCAGGGACCATAATAACGGCCTGTCCCAAATGCCAGATTCATTTCAGGTGTGCCAAGGCCGCCTTTGATCTGGATATAGAAATTACGGATCTGTATGATCTGGTGGCCGATTGCCTGAAAAAAGTTAAATAGGACGCAGATTTTCGCAGATGCACACAGATATTATTATTTCTTAATGTAAAAATCTTGATAATCTGTGTGTATCTGTGTCCAAAAAAGAGGTTCTTATACTATTTAACTATAAAATGGACATTGCCGAAAGGTGAGTTCCACAACTTTAGTTCATTTTAGTCACTTACAATTAAGGAAGTAAATTATGATCAAAGACGTACTTGTTGTTGGTGGAGGAATTGCCGGAATCCAGGCATCCCTGGACCTTGCCGATATGGGCATTAAGGTCCACATGGTGGAGAAGCTGCCCAGCATCGGCGGCAAGATGGCCCAGCTGGACAAGACATTTCCCACCAACGATTGTGCTATCTGAATCCTCTCGCCCAAGATGCTGGATGTCGGTCGACATCCCAATATAGCACTTCTGGCCTACAGTGAAGTGGAGAAAGTAGACGGTCAGGCAGGGGATTTCAAGGTAACGGTGCGCAGGAAGAGACGTTACGTAGATGAAGACAAGTGCACCGGCTGCGGTGCCTGTGCCGAAAAATGTCCCACCATGGTACCGGATGCCTTCAATGAAGGTTTGGGCAGTCGTAGTGCCATTTACAGCTATTTTGCCCAGGGCATCCCCTCGACCCATACCATTGACCCCGACTTTTGTCGCCAGTTGAACGGCAAAAAATGCGGGATCTGTAAAAAGGTCTGTCAGGCTGACGCCATAAATTTTGATCAGGAAGACAGGATCATGGATCTCTCTGTTGGAGCCATTATCATCGCTGTGGGCTACGACGTTTTTGATCCGTCACAAATTCCCGAATACCGGTACCGGGAAATCCAGAATGTGGTCACAGCAATTGAATTCGAAAGGCTTTTGAGTGCCAGCGGGCCAACTGAAGGCCACCTGGATCGTCCCTCGGATCGCGCCGTTGAAGCCGAGATTGCAGGGTTTGAAAAGAATTTAAAGAAATCTAAACGAACCCTCGAAAAACTTGAAAAAAAACATGACGAAGCTTCTGCTCAATTTTATGATAAATACCAGCAAGGTCAATATCAGGACGATGAGGATCGCAAAAAGTGGGCCGACCGGTATGCGGCATATCTAACTGTCACGAAATCTCTCAACGACCTTAAGAACAAGGCCGAAAGTTTTTCCGTTGCCAAACGGCTGGCCTTTATCCAGTGTGTGGGATCACGTGATTTTCGGTTTTACCCGTTCTGTTCAGGTTACTGCTGCATGCACTCCATTAAGGAAGCCATTATCGCCCATGAGCATGAACCTGAGACCACATCCACCATCTTCGGCATGGACATCAGAGCGGTCAGTAAAGGATTTGAAGAGTACAAAATACGCGGCGGCAATCATTCGAATATTACTTATGTTCGCGGCCGGGTGGCCGAAATCACAGAGGGACCTGGGGATAATCCGGTTGTAATTTATGAAGATACGCAAAAACGGCTGGTAGAAAGCCAGGAATTCGACATGGTGATTCTGGCTACCGCATGCGCGCCAACCAAGGGAATTGTTGAGCTGACCAAGGTTTTCGGAGTCGAACTGGATGAATACAACTTCATCAGGACCAGCCCTTTTTCACCGGTGGACACCACCATACCGGGCATCTTTGTCTGTGGCTGTGCTGAGTCGCCTATGGATGTTCCGGAGTCTGTGGCCCAGGCCTCCAGCGCAGCCGAACGTGCAGCTGAAATCGCTATTCCATTGAAGTCAGAAAAGGAGAAAGCCGTTGCCTGAGAATAATGATCAAGACATCAGGATCGGAGTATTTATTTGCCATTGCGGATCCAATATCGCCGGCTACCTGGATATGGAAGCACTATCAGATTATGCCCAAACCCTTCCGAATGTGACGTTTGTGCAAAGGAACCTTTATTCGTGTTCTGAAGGGGGTATTAACGAGATCAAAAAAGGGGTTGAAGAGCAAGACCTCAATCGGGTTGTGGTGGCTTCCTGTACGCCCAGAACCCATGAACCTCTTTTTCGAAGTTCCTGTGAAGAGGCCGGACTCAATCCTTATCTTTTCGAGATGGTTAATATCCGCGATCAATGTTCTTGGGTGCACATGCGGGAGAAGGAAGATGGAACTGCCAAAGCCAAGGACCTGATCCGTATGGGGGTTGCCAAGGCGGCTTTATTAGAACCTCAGGAATCTATTACGTCCGATGTTTGTGCCCGGGCCCTGGTTATTGGAGGCGGTCTTGCCGGTATGACGGCTTCCACGGCCTTAGCCCGACGCGGCTATGAAGTGGTCCTGGTCGAAAAAGAAGAAAACCTCGGTGGCATGCTTCGCCGGCTGCATAAGCTGGGCCCAACCATGACGGATGCCAGCGATCTGATGGAAGAAAAAATCCAAGAGATTGTTCAGCATGCCAAGATTACCGTCTTTACCCAGTCGCGGGTCACAGCTGTTCAGGGATTTATCGGGAAATTCGAAGCCGATATTGAAACCCAATCCGGTGTCAAAAAAATTGACATTGGGGTAATCCTTATGGCCACGGGTGGCCGTGCCTTTGTTCCCGAGGGTCTTTACGGCTATGACGGTCAACGTGTCATCACCCAGCTTGAAATGGAAAAGCTTCTCAACAATGGCTTGGATTCAGACATTAAAAACGTTGTTATGATTCAGTGTGTGGGCAGCCGCAATCAAGAAAGACCCTATTGCTCGCGGATCTGTTGTCAGATAGCCGTCAAGAACGCTATATTGACAAAGGATCAAATCCCGGATGCTTCAGTTTCCATTCTATATCGGGATATGCAGATGTATGGCGTGGAAAATGAGGAGATGTTCAGGGATTCCAAGGCCAAGGGAGTCCGGTACATCCATTATGATCCTGCCCGGCCTCCCCAGACGGAATCCGATCAGGTGCGGGTTTATCATTCCCTGCTTGGCCGTGAAATGGCTCTGCCCACGGATCTGGTGGTCCTTTCCACACCGCTGGTGGCACCGGAAGATGCAGGTATTACTTCTCAGATATTAAGGGTTCCGGTTGACGAAAACGGGTTTTTTCTGGAAGGACACGTGAAGTTAAAGCCCCTTGATTTTGCCACTGACGGTATTTTTCTTTGCGGCAGCGCGCGTTTTCCGGCCAATATTCGAGAGGTTATCGCCCAGGGTTTAGGTGCGGCATCCCGGGCCTCGATTCCCATGTCTAAGGGTTCGGTTGTTGTAGAACCGATTATTTCTGTATTGGCGGATGAAGACGCCTGCAGAGGCTGCGGGCTTTGTGTTGCACTTTGCCCTTACGGCGCTCTGGAAATAAGGCATACGGAAAAGGGAAGAAAGGTGCATGTTATTGATGTAGCTTGCAAGGGATGCGGTGTATGTGCGGCTACCTGCTACCAGCATGCCCTGACCATTAATTCCTATACGGATCAGCAGCTCCAAGCCCAGATTGATGCGTTTTTGATTGATGATATATGATTGAAACTTGAAAAGTGCCTGAAGTGAACTAAAGTTTAAAGTGCCTAAAGTTAAGGTATTCTATCTCTTTTTATTATAATTGGTCTCGCCGAAGGTGAGTTCCACAACTTTAGCTCACTTCAAACTTTAGTTCACTTATAACTTATTATGAATTCCAGAATAACAATAGGTCTATAAAATTATTTGCTATCAAAAGTACAAACATTTTTCGTAAGTGCCTAAGGAGGTTACCATTGGCTCCATTCGTTCCTAAAATTCTTGCTTTTTGTTGTACATGGTGAGGATACTCCGCTGCTGATTTGGCTGGAGTTTCCAGACTACAATATACCCCGGAGATTAAGACCGTTCGAATCATGTGCACCGGCCGGATAGATCCGGCTATGGTGGCCAGGGCCTTTCAAAAAGGACTTGACGGCCTTATGGTGGTGGGCTGCTATTTCGGAGACTGTCATTATATTAGCGGAAACGTTCAGGCAAAGGCTAAAATAGATATGACCCGAAAGCTTTTCAAATACATTGGTGTCAATGAAGAACGTCTGGCCTTCCGGCAATGTTCTTCGGGTGAAGCCTCTGTATTTGTTAAATTAGTCACGGAATTCGATGAGAAAATCCGCGACCTTGGCCCTCTGGGAGGAGACGGGGATCGTGTTAAGGCTCCGGAAATCTTTGGGAAGCTTAAAGCTGCAGAGGCCGTGCTTGCCGGCGAAAAAATCCGATGGGTAATGGGGAAAAGGACTCCGTTTCTAGAAACCGGCAACATGTATGGTGAGATTTTTACCGAGCACGAATTTAATCGCGCGATTGACATGATCATCGTGGAAGAAATCGAGGTTCAGGAAATCCTTGCAAAACTCAAGGAAGGCGCCCGTTCAGTCAAGGACTTGGCCGGGGATCTGGCCATTCCATCGGAAAGGATCTTCCGATATATAACCGCCCTCAAAAGAAAGGGAATGGTTGCACTGGACAATGTTACCGACCGGTCGCCAATATTTCAGTTAGTGCCTCAAGAGGTGTAATACAGTGGATGACAAAACAGTATTGATTGTTGGAGGAGGGCTCGATGGGGTCCGTACCGCCCTTGAACAAGCAGAAGCAGGGGCTCAGGTTACTATTGTGGAGAAATTTCCCACATTAGGTGCTGAGAGGATTCCCAGGGACAGACTCATCAGGCCGGAACAAGCATTTATGAATCCTGATCTGGACAAGGTGCGCGATCATAACAATATCCGCATCCTCACATACAGTGATATCAAGAAGGTCAACCGGGATAACGGTAAACAAAGAGTCCGCATCCTGAAACACAGCCTCCGGGTTGATAACAGTAAGTGCAACGACTGCAAGGCCTGCATACAGGTCTGCCCGGTTAACATGTTTGACGATTTTGATGAGGGTTTGGGCTTTCGTACAGCCATTGATCACTGTAATCTTACAACGAGTGAATACAATATCTATAAAGAAGATATGCCTGTCTGCCAGGAGACATGCCCCGTTAATCTGGATATCCGTTCCTATGTGGGTTTGATTGCCGACGGCAAGCATTTGGAATCTTTGGCTAAAATCAGAGAAAGACTTCCGCTTCCAGGCAGTATCGGCCGAATCTGTCCCCATCCGTGTGAAACAGCCTGCAACCGCCAGTATCTGGATGAACCGATCAGCATCTGCTTTCTCAAGCGATTTGTTGCAGATGTAGAGCTGGACCAGGGCGTAGAACCGGTCTATGAAACTCCCGAGCAGAAGTATCCGGAAAAGATTGCCATTGTCGGCGCCGGTCCGGCCGGATTGACCTGTGCACATGACCTGGCAAGAATGGGATATGAACATATAAAGATTTTTGAAGCGCTCCCTGTTCCCGGAGGCTATCTTTGGGTCGGCATTCCTGAATACAGATTGCCCAAAAAGCTGCTTCAGCGAGAAGTGGACCTTATTTGCAATATGGGAGTTGAAATTCAATACAATACTCGCATCGGGAAAGATGTCGCTTTTGAAGACTTGCAGAATGATTTTGATGCGGTGTTTATCGGCGCCGGTTGTCATCAGGGTTTAAAATTGCGGATTCCCGGCGAGGATGAATTTGAAGGAATCATAGACTGCGTGACTTTTTTAAGAGAGCAGGCCCTGGGCAATCTTCCGAAAGCAAAAGGAAAGCTTATTGTGATCGGAGGGGGTAATGCGGCAATAGACTCGGCCCGTGTGGGCTGGCGTATGGGATTTGATGAAGTATATATTCTCTACCGCAGAACCAAAAAGGAGATGCCGGCCAATTCTTGGGAAATCGATGCCGCCGAGCATGAGGGAGTCATTCTTCAGTACCTTGCCGCACCTGTGGAAATCCTGGGTGCAAATGGAAAAGTTACCGGCATGAAATGCATAAAAATGGAACTTGGAGAACCGGATGATTCAGGACGCAGGCGACCGGTTCCCATTGAAGGTTCTGAATATATCATTGATGCTGAAACCATAGTGCCGGCCATCAGTCAAGGTACGGATTTGAGCTTTCTCCCCGAAGATCATAATTTAAACCTATCTCGCTGGAACACCTTTGGAATCGATGAGGAAACCGGTGCAACCAATGTTCCGGGGGTGTTTGCCGGAGGTGATGTGGTGACCGGCCCGGATATTGCCATTCGTGCGGTTGCCGCCGGCAAACATGCGGCTGTTGGAATTCATGAGTACCTGAGGAGCAAATAAATGATATATGAAAAGGAAAAGCGCTATATTATACCGTTCGGTGATGTACCGTCTCCACGGGCGGAAATGCCGGAGATTTCGGTGGATGAAAGAAGAGAAAATTTCACGGAAGTAGAGACCGGTTTTCCTGAAAAGATAGCTATTCAAGAAGCCAGGCGATGCCTCAGTTGCCGGCGCTGTTTGGGCTGTGCCCTTTGCTGGGCTGAATGTAAGCCCGAAGCCATTGATTTTGATATTCCTGATGAAGAGTTGGAATTGGAATTTGACGAGGTCATTATAACAAAAGGCCAGGATAACGCATTTTATCCGTTCAACCCCCAATTGGGTTATGGAAAGTACGCGGATGTGATCACCGATTTACAGTTCGAGCGGATGCTCTCACCGACCGGTCCCTTCAACGGGATGGTGGTTTCGCCTCTGGATGGCGAGCTCCCCGGCCGTATTGCCGTTGTTCAGGGAGATACAGGAGATGATGAAGCGCATCTTCTTTCCAGCCAGGTACTGGGTGTGAACCAATCCGTCATTGCCCTTGACAAAACAAAAGATCTGGAGATGGTTCTGATCTCCCCTTTATGTGAATCCTTTCAAGAAAAGTTTTTTGCCCAAGCAGAGAAAATCCCGGGGCTTCAGATTATAGCTGGATCACCGGAGTCGGTTGAAAAAGGAGAGTCTCCGAAAGAACCTTTGCTCCTTAAATATTCAGCAAACGGCGAAAATAAGCAAAAAGCCTTTGACCTGATAGTTGTCCTGACGAAACCAAAAATCTCGCCTGAACTGGAATCGTTAAGCAAAAAGCTCAAACAAGACATCGTATAATCCGAATCTTCTTATCTGTTTTCCAAGGAATTCAGGATATACGTTTTTAGGCACCCAGCAATGGAAAAACAGTCTCCTTGATTTTTGTAACAACCGATGATGCCATTTGCCGGGCAGAGTCAGCAATTGCGCCATTAATTTTATAGGGTCGATCCGAGAGCGTGAGATTTTGACCCAGCTCGGTCCGGTGCTTGCTGACAAAGTCACGGGGCAAAGTGTCCGGAATTTCAACCCCTTTCATGATCGCCCATGCCTTAGTCCATGCCCGGGCCACATTCATAACATTATATCCGCCTCCTCCCAGTGCTACCCATTTAAGACCCCACGATTTTATTTCCCGGACGATTCTGCTGAAGCCGTTGGTCGTGAGATTCAGACTGGCCAGAGGATCGGTTGCCAGGGTGTCCACTCCAAGTTGTGTAACCAGTATATCCGGATCAAAAGCATGAACAAGCGGCGGCACCAGTTCCATAAAAACCCAAATGTACAAATCGTCATCGGTCCCGGGCGCCAACGGCACATTGACTGCGTATCCCCGGCCCGGCCCCTGACCTATATCGTCAGGAAAACCGGTGCCCGGAAAAAGCGTGTGGCCATGCTGATGCAAAGAGACGGTCAGGACTCGATCCGTGTTATAAAACGCCGCTTCAACTCCGTCACCGTGGTGTACATCTACATCCAGGTAGACGACGCGCAAACCGTCCTGAACCATTTTGGCAATTCCTATGGCCGGATCATTAAGATAGCAGAATCCGGAGGCCCGACTTTGCATTGCATGATGCAAACCGCCCGCAATATTAAATGCGATCTCACGATTTTCGTTTAATATCTGGCGGATACATTCAAGGGTCGCACCGGTGACCAGTAAAGACCAGTCATATAAACCCGGGAATAAGGGATTATCACCGCTGCCCAGACCGTACTTCCATGCTTGTGAGGGAGCCCTGCCCGAATTGGCTGTTTTAAGTATCTCCAGATATTCAGGAGAGTGAATGAGTGTGACATCTTGTTCGCCGGCTTCTCTTGCTTCCACCCATGGTGGCGAAGACGTATCAAAAATTCCATATTCGCCGATCAAGTCCATTGTTAACCGGAGCCGTTCCACTTTCAGGGGATGACTGGGGCCATAACTATGATGGTGGAATTTATTGCTAAAAACGAGAACTTCTTTCTCGGGTGTACTCATAAGCTGTTTTGCGTGTTACGGATATCATTTCATTTATCGTAACCGTTCACAGGTTCTGGGTTCAACGTTCAGGGTTAAGGACAAAGAAGGCATTGAAGATCCGAAGTCCTCGTTACAAATGTTCATTTTCCCAAGTAATTTCCAATTTAGCTTCAAATTTTGAATTAGGCTTGACGAAACTGACGCTTTTCTCGTAAATACGCATCCAAAATGCAGTCCGGTGACGAGAATGGAACCTTGAACCCCTGAACCATTGAACCCGTAAACGCCTATTATTTATCGAACATATCTCCGGCCTTAAGCCCCTGTTCAGTCGCAAATTCGGCCGCTGCTGCTTTTTTGCCTTTGGCCGGCCGGACTTTACCTGCCACAAGCTCTCCTCCTGACACTGCTACATGAATCCCTTGATCGTCAACGGCGAGAATCGTACCAGGAGTTTTATCGGTACTTTTTTCTATGAGTTGTGCGCCATAAAAGCGAACCTTTTCACCGTTCAACAAAGCAAAGGCACCGGGTTGGGGATCGCAACCACGCACCAGATTGTATAATTCTCTGGCCGGCTTGTTCCAATCAATGTCCGCAACTCGGTCATCACAGGGAGGTTCATAGGTAGCACCTGTCTCATCCTGGGGTAATTTGGGAGCCTTGCCTGCTTTGACAAGGTCGATGGATTCGAGAATGGCATCAACTCCCATGGGAAAGAGATGGTTAAAGTAGAGTGCGCCGGTGGTGTCATCCGGACCGATCTCGATCTCTTTCTGGAGTAGAATAAGCCCGGTGTCGATCCCCCCGTCCGGCCAGAAAATGCTCAGCCCGGTTCGTGTGTCTCCCATAATTACCGCCCAGTTAATGGCACTGGCGCCGCGATGGCGCGGCAAAATCGAAGGATGATAATTTATGGTCCCGTGAGTGGGGACCTCAAAAAAGCGCTCCGGGATAATATCGGTCACAAAGGCCATGACCGTGAGATCCGGTTTGAGTTCCTTGTACTGGTCAAATACCTGATCATTTTTATACGTTGCCGGTTGAAAGACATCAATTCCTTTGGATACCGCCGCATCTTTGAGCGGATCAGTCCGCCCTCCCGGTCTGTCCGGTGGCAGATAAACCCCTATTATGTTTTCGTTTCTTTCCAGCAGGCCTTCCAATACTTTTGCCCCAAATGCCGCCTGTCCAATCAGTAGGATACGCATAATTTACCTCCTGCTATTAAGTTGTTGGTAAGAGATTAGAGTGATGTTATATTTTCTGTAAGATTATACAAGAATCATGTCAAGTCCGAATTGATTGGTTTATCGTAACATCTCAATAAATTATGGGGCCTACTGGTGATAATACGTAAAATGTCTGGCTGTTTGAGAAGTTAGTACACCAGAACTTATTGAGAAGTTACATTCTTCCAATTTGTGAGGTGAACCGGCTATTTCTGAACCGGTTTAAAAAATTATCCTGGTTACATATATTTTGTTCGATCCATTAGGAAATTCTTGTAAATCTGGTAGTGCTCGGTCTCCTCGTATGTCACCGGGCAGACGGGTACGTGGTCAAAACTGTAGATCCTGGCTCCGGCGCAGGCGAGCAGAATGGGGGAGTGGGTAGCGATGACAAACTGGGCGTGACCGGCCCGGCTATTCGTGTTCAGAATATCGAGCAACTCAAGCTGACTGCGTGGCGAAAGCGCGGTCTCGGGCTCATCGAGCAAGTAGAGTCCCTGTATCCGGTACCGGTTGCGGAAGTAGGACATTAGAGATTGACCATGGGACTGAGTCACCAATGACTTGCCGCCGAAGTATTTCAGTTGGCCGGGGTCCGTTACCGCCCACTCATCCAGGATATTGGCGAAATCCTTGAACATCTCCGAGCCGAAGAAGGACCCTGGAACGCGCCCATTAGACCATTCCGGGGAAAGATAATTGTACAGTTGGCCTTCAAAAAGGTTAACCTGGCAACGGGTGATCCCGGAAACACGCCAGATGTGAATATCACAGGCGTGCGCCAGCGCCTCCAGCAAAGTAGACTTGCCGGTGCCGTTCTCGCCAACGAAAAAAGTCACCGGCGTGTCCAGGGATAAATGTTTGGTTTTATGAAAGATGGGAAGGGTAAAGGGATAATGTTCATGGGTAGGGTACTTCTCAGGCCGCAGTGTAATGCTTTTTAGATGAACGGACATAGTATGTTCCATTTTTTCGGAATCCCCAACCCAGATGTAATCATAGGCTTCTAATCATAGAATCCTTGTGTTTGAGACATTGTAATTGTGAACACTTGGTTCTTTAGTATAAACTTACCGAATTCACTTGTATAACTGCAGAACGTAATTTAATAAATGCTTTTATCTAAAAAAGCAAGTTTGATAACAAAATCGAATCGGATGATTTTCTTATTCCCGTCTTGCAAATCTTGTAACATCCTTACTTTTCGATGCTTACAGTATTTTCCTTTTTAATTTAATATCCAGCACTGGGGTACCGTTAATAGCATCCAATTCTTTGACAACCAATGTGGTTCCTTCTACCTTAACCAGCCGAACATACTGAATACCAATCCTTGAGAGTCTGTCCGGCGTACGCGAAGCAAATATACCCACTTCTTTACCGTCCAATCCCCGCTTGAATCTGGTTCTGACCGGACGAGCTTTATGCAAATAATAAACAATCGTTAGATTACGTTCATCTTCCAGTTTGTACATAAATTGCTTTTGTGAAGGAAACAGTTCGATTTGGGAGATTTGACTTTTTCCAAACAAACCAAAGTCACTGTTGTCTCTTTCCTGTTTGTTGAAAACAAAACCAATCGGGTAGATCTTCACCGGCGAAATATCCCCGAATAGACATCTACTGCACACATTCTTGCTGTCGATAATGAAAGATTCTTCTTTGCTGTAGACAGCACCGCATTTTGCGCAACGGATAGTATTGCTATTCTTCACTGTGATATCCCTATCTTTAAAAAGATTTAAATAGCGTTCATCCGTAAGTCTAAATTAATCACAAATTAAGTTTTCAACCAGAAATGCTCCCCCCTAAAGCAGCAAACAAAATCGCAAGGATTATTGCTTGAATGACCCATCCAATCATGCAAACACCCACAGCACGTAATGTGCTCTGATAATCAAGAGCTTGTCTTACCGCAATGATCATGGCTACTAACATCCAAATTGAAGCGATAGCAAAAATGATCCCGGATATACCGGGTATAATAGCCAATACACGGATTAATCCTGGAGAGCTTGAAAAACCGATGGTTCGCAACAATTCACCATGATCAGCTTTGGTCTGGGGCTCAGGAAGGATTTTAACACCAATAAAATATGTCATATAGGCCCAAACATACCATGATATAAGAGCGGTGATCGCTCCAAAAATGATCCCCTTTACTCCTATCGTTCCTATGCTTCCTATTCCGGCTGCTATACTGGAAAGCACAACAACTCCCATGGCTTGACCCATTGATCCTTTATCAGCCTCAACTTCTTCATATAAGTTAATGTCAAGCTTGGCAGCACGAACCATACGATCTATATAATTTTGCATTAAAACCCCCTAAATTTATAATATTTTAATTAATTTTTATGTGTTTGTTATAAAGGAATTAATTCCATATGATCTCTCAGCCGCTTTGAATCATATCCACAAAACTTTTCAATACCAATTCTTGCCCCTGGCTTTCACTATTACCCTTCTTCGACCCACTGACCGAAGTTCATCAATAAAAGTATTATACCTTTCAGACACCTTTTCCGCAAGTGCTTTAATATCGATCCGGACGGATACTTCCCTCCAGGCAATTGGGAGAAGCTTCAGCAGATTGACCCCAGAGAAATAAGCTCTGCATTTCACAGGGCAGGCGCAGAGATTGCGGAAAAGGGCAATTTGTGGATGGAAACTATTTGGCTTAACAGGTTTCTTTTGGGCCCAAAAAGAGTGGTTTAAGACGATCTTAGGTCCTATTTTAAACCTCTTTTGCTGTTATCATAATTGGTTACCGTGGCGACCCCAAGCGACTATAACCCAAAAACCACCGTACCCAAAACTGACATGATTAAAACCAGTATCATGAAAATGAAATCTAATATCAAGTTAACAATTGTATTGAACATATTTCCCACCCTAAGTTCCGCAGTTGCTATTGAAAAATTCCAGAGCTTCTTCAACTGTATCAAATAATATCCAGTCCCTTTTGATGGTCCTGCCTGCCTCCTTCCTTGTTCTTTCAATAGTTGTATTTCCATGGTACTCGTAACAGTCCTGATAATGAGCGTAAAATGCATATCTTGTCATTTTGTTTGTCCTCCCGAAAATTTGTTAATTATCATTTAAAAACCAGACCTGACGAAAAAACATCCGTTGCATTATATAACCTTTTATGTTTAATTAAATGTCCTTGTGTTTATTTATATGAACTCAACAGGCAAAAAAATTTACCTTAGTTCCCTGCTAATCCAAATGACCTTCCCAATAATACGGACACTATTTATTTCATTGCCTTGCAGGTAAATCGGAGAATAATCCTTGTTGTCACTGAGCAAAACAAGCTTATTGGGATGTTTTTCCACCCTTTTGACCATTATGGTATCATCGATGCCAACAGCATAGATGGCGCCGGCTAAAATATCTTTCTGAGATTCGTCTATCAGAATCGTATCTCCGTCTTTCATTTCAGGTTCCATGCTATTGCCAAAAATGTCCATTAGTACCATCTTGTTCCGGTTGCCCTTGGTTGTCAGCCAGTCCTTTCGGAATGCATAGTAACCTTCAACCTCTGAGCCGACTTCAAAAGAACCGCTCCCCGCGCTCAGCCTGGCGTTTACTTTGGGTATATTTTTAAATATGGAATCATTGGAAACAGATTTTTTGATAAATGTTGGGCCAGACCCGGTTTCAACCCAGTCAGGATTTAAACCAAAGGTTTTATATAACTGCAATATCCATTTATCCGGAATGGAATTCTTTTTCCGGGCCTGTGTAATTGCCGATCGATTGATCTTCAAAACCGAAGCCAATTCGGTTTGCGATGTTATCCCGGTTGCTTCAAAAACCCTTTTTAGAAAAGATTCAAATCTTGTATCAGACATATTTTTTCCTTGGATATAAATTAATATGTTTAAACTTATAAACACATTAATTTATATAATGCAACACTTTTTTTTAAAAATTATATTGTCGATGAACACTGGGACCAATGGACCCGGACATATTTCGCTCAGGCAAAACCCATCAACTCATCAAGCTACCTGCAGACACCCCGCAAACCACCGCTTTCCGACAGATGGTTCGGGGATATGGCGTAAATGCCACATCCATATCATCCTGCTTCACATGCCGCGAATGCAGCAACGTATGTCCCATTTGCCTGGATCCGTCGGATATGCGGGAAATCTATAAATAAATAGCTTGCTATAACAACTGACATTTACGTTCTTTAGCGATCTTTTCTTCTCTATTTACAGCATATCCTACTCCTGGCCGACTTATTCCTAATTGTTTCGCTAAATCTGTGCAACTTATTCCCAACTCCCGAACAAGCCCCATAGCATAACAAGTCTCTGGCCCAAAGCGGTTAAGTGCGGGATGTTTAGACCTTCCTTTATATTATAGACAAGTTTCTATGTTTTCCAACCGATATGGCCAAATCCGCAAATGTGATTTGATGGTGAATCCACCGGTTGTAAGAGTCAAATTCTTCATCTGAATGGGCAAGTGCCTCAAAAACAGAATATCCCCGTTCTTCCATGTCCACCTTAAGCCTGAATCCACGGATGACAAGATCGTCGCTGAAAAGAAATACTTTCAGATTCGGAAACCGTTCCCTGATTTCGTAGTGAAGTGACATTATTCCGTCGAGAAGAATAACATTGCATGGCCTGACAGGAACAGGATCGTCGTGTTTGCCGGTCATGTGGTTATACACCGGAAGGTCGATTTCACGACCTTCGTAAATAAGAGATTTCATCTTCTCAACAAGGACCGGGATGTCTGATGACCGCGGATCATTACCGCTAATATTCCTTTTTTTTCTTATTTCCCGGTCCAGCATGAAACCGTCCAGAGGCACATGAACGGCGCTGACTTCATTATCATTAAGGTATGTTAAAAATTCTTTGCAGAAGGTTGTTTTACCGATACCGGCAGCGCCGGATACAGACATTACCATATCAACATGATGGGCGTACTGTTCTTTTTTTTGAACCCTACGGCTTTTTATATGGTGTTGAAAAATTTGGCTGTAAATATGTAAATTGTCGGTCATGGTTGATTTCCATTTTGAGCTTTCGGAAGTATAACTTCTTAAACACCAATAGTTCTGCTTTTACCGGGCATCACCGTAATGTTTTTGCCAAGTATTGTTATAGGAACCTTGTTTTCACCTTTCCCCTCAATTTTAATTTTTATGGTCTTTGGGCTAAATTGAAAATTGTACCATATTTTTCGGTGGCGGATTCTGAAGGCAAGGCTGCTCCAGTGTTTCGGCAGATGCGGGTTTACCTCAAGAACCTCATCGGAAAGATCGATTCCGGCAAAGTACCTGTAAATAACATCAAGTGCGCTCGCCATTACTCCGCAGTGTATCCCTTCTAAAGTCGTGCCGCCCTGTGTGTCAAAGACATCGCTTTCCATGGCTTCCAGGAACCAGTCCCATGCCGTATTGCCTGCATATATATATCCTGAGATGACTGCATGGACGACCTTGCTTAGGGTGGATCCATGAGTGGTTCTCGCTTCGTAATATTCATAGTTTTTCTTCAGAAGTTTGATTGCATCATCCATCTTGTATCCCAGGCTGTTAAGGATTGTTTTCACTGCCTCAGGACCCAGCACATAGAACATCATGAGAACATCAGCCTGCTTTGCAAGCTTGTATTTGTCCGGGGAATCTCCTTCGGCTTTTATAATGCGGTCCAGGCGGTGGATATTGCCATACTTTTCACGATAGTGATTCCAGTTAAGTTCCATAAGGTCCATGTATCCGTCAAACTGGCTGATGATTCCTTGTTTTGTAATTATTACATTCAAATTGCCGGCAATATCTTTCCACCTGTTGATCTCGTCGGTATTGAATCCGATCTTTTGACTAAGACCGGCCAACGCTTTGGGTCCGAGGCTCTCAACAAGTTTTAGAGCCTTTTTAAGAAGCCATGCCACCATTACATTTGTATAGGCGTTATCCTTCAGCCCTTGTGATTTCGAACCGGGAAGTTTTTCGTGAAATTCGTCCGGCCCCATTACCCCATCAATGTGATATTTTCCTGTATCAGCATCAAAGCATGCGATGCTTGACCAAAACCTGGCGATTTCAAGCATAACCTCGGCACCAAAATCTATCAGGAATTTTCTGTCGCCGGTATCAGCAACATATTTCCAGATGTTGTAGAAAACCGCAATTGATACATGTCTTTGCCTGCGACTTAAGTCCGGCCCCCATGTGTGATTTGCCGGGTTGTAATGAACCTCCTGGGTTTCCTCCCTTCCGTCATCAGCGGTTTGCCACGGATACATTCCACCGTTGTATCCGTTCTGTTTGGCATATTTTTTAGCAGCGCCAAGACGCTTATGTCTGTATTTCAGTATGGCGCGGGTGATTTCCGGAAAATGTAGATTAAAAAAGGGCAGGATAAAGAGCTCATCCCAGAATATATGTCCCCGGTATGCCTCACCGTGAAGCCCCCGGGCTGTGAAACCGGCGTCGATGTTAACATTATTGGGTGATCCGGATACAAGAAGGTGATAGATGTGCAGTCGTGCTGTCATTTGAACAAACCTGTCGCCGCTGATCTTGATGTCGGCGTTATTCCAGATAGCCTTCCATGCTTTTTTATGTGGTTTGAAAACATCACTAAAGTTTTTGACCTTTTTCAGCGCAGCAGCCGACGCTTTTCTGGGATTTGCAACCCCCGGGTCAAGGGAAGTGTAGATGCTTACGATTTTTTCAACCGTGTATGTTGAGTTCTCCTTGGCAGCCACAGTTATCTCTTCGCCGATTTTCGGAATCGACTTTTTTCGGAATATTTTCTTTGTAAGACCAAGTGGTTTTCCGTTTTCATAAACCTGTGTCCCGGCGCTCATGACAATCTGGTACTTCGAGCGATTTGTCCGGACGTGGAGAAATATTCCTTTTCCGGTCTTTCCATGGTCAACTCCGGCAAGGTGTTTTGATTTCAAATCGCGGTAACGGGCAACACCGTCATTTATTACGGTTCCGTCAAGGGATGACCGAATTGTTATTGATTCAGAGTAATTGACAGGGATAAATTCATATTTTATTGCGCAGATGTGCGGGGTTGCCATACTTGCTATCCTGCTGCTGCGTATCCTTGTAATCCTTCCAAGGTTATCCTTGCACACCAGTGATCTTTCCATCACACCATCGAGCATGTTCAGGTTCTGGGTATAACTTAAAAGCTCCATACGTGCAGGACTTATAAACGGCCCGGAGCCGATTTTCATTTCAATAAGAAGCCAGTTCGGACAGTTGACAAAATCGTTGTTGTAAATGTTCTTGCCCTGTATTTTTGTGGCAATTTTATTGTACATTCCGGCAATATAAGTGCCCGGGTAATGAATATCTGATGCCCGTTCCCCCTCGAAACATCCCCTTGTTCCCAAGTATCCGTTTCCTACGGTGCAAAGTGTTTCCCTCAACTTTTCATCTTTCGGGTCAAAGCTGTTGTATGTCAGGTTCCAACCATCATACTCAATACCTTTATCGAACCAGTCCACTATGTCCCGGTATGTAATTTCGCCCAGATCACCCACAACAATGTCTGCGCCGTTTTGCCTGAGCATTTCACCGTCAACGCCTCTTGCTATGCCGAGGGTCAGGCCGAAATTGCCGTTTCGTCCGGCTTGAACCCCGGAAATGGCGTCCTCGACAACTACGCATTCTCCTGGGAGAAGGCCGATATTTTCAGCAGCTGTCACAAAAATATCCGGATCAGGCTTTCCTTTGAGTTTGAGTTTGTACGATACAATTCCGTCAACATTTGTTTCAAACAGGTTTTCAATTTTTGCAAGCTTAAGGATCAAGGCACAGTTTTTGCTGGAAGAGGCCACGCCAATTTTAATCCCTTTTTTCTCAAGACTTTTAATGAATTTTATGGAAGTCTCAAAAACATCAGGTCCTTCCCGGCGAAGCACCTTCTGGAAATCCAGGTTTTTCCTGTTTCCCAGTCCGCAGATGGTTTTTTTATCAGGCGGGTCGTCATGGTCACCAAAGGGCAATTTTATATTTCTGGATTCAAGGAAGCTTTTTACGCCTTCCATTCTGGGTTTGCCGTCAACATATTGCAGGTAATCGACATCAGGATCAAAGGGCACAAAAGGCCTGTTTTCGCTCTTTGCGGTCTTCTTAAGAAAAACATTGAACATGCTTTCCCATGCAAGACCGTGCACACGTGCCGTGCCCGTAATAACTCCGTCCAGGTCAAAAATTATACCCTTAAACTGTGTTGATGCCATGTCTTGCTCCTTTGTCCAACGTTTGAAAGATTGACGGTCTCGTAAAAAGTCATGAATTCAACTATAGATGGCTAAGTAAAAAGGTTCATATACAAGGCGTAGGATTTTTTCAGGAACGAGGCCATACATATGTAGTATGCCGAGTGTCTGAAAAAATACTACAACGCAGTAGATGGAACTTTTTACGAAGCCATCAAATTTAAAATTGTAACCAGCATATCAGGTTCCGGGACGATAACGGAGTTCGGGCATACCGCCGTGACCCTGCCGGCAAGTTCTTTATCCTTTGTAACAAAAATGGACCATGTGTCGTCAGTTTGATTTATAGATGCTTCTATCATCGGTATGTCTGATGATGTATCCCCGCAGATAAGATGTGGCCCTTCTGACATGTTAAGTCCTAATTCTGAATCGAGAAATTTTACCGAGTCCCCTTTGTCAAAATCCTTGGGCCCGGATTCAGAGTCTTCGATTGTAAGAATTATTTCAATATCAAGGCCGGTATCCTCAATTCTGAAATTTTTGTTTTCCGGATCAATATCAGACACAAGACTTCTAATCCTTTTAAGCAATGCCTCTGATTCATCTTCAGAAACAGACTTGCTGATATCCTGGCGGGCTATTGTTGTCTGGCCAAACTTCAACTGCAGCCCGGAACCTATCATGGAGAACTGCTCAAAGGACGGTTCTTGCAGAAGAACGCTGAGCTTTTGGTTAAGCCTGTCGATAAGCTCCTGCTTTTTATCGTCTATGGGATAGGTTCTCCGGTTTCCGGAAAGATCGATAAATTCTCTGCCTTTTGAAGCTGCATAAATAATAGTCTTTTCAGGATTAACACTAACATCAACGATACCCGGATCTTTCAGAGGGGCGGAGGTTATTATAATAGGATTTTTCGCTCTTTTTTTTGCGAATCTGGTAAGAAAAACGGCATTGTAAATTGACTGAACCGAAGACCGATATCTGCCGCAGTAATTGTTTATTGTTCCGTCCCGGTCAGTAATAAAACAATTGAATCTCAGGCCGGTGAGTTTATTCAAACCGTTGTCCACATGCTTTTGGAATCCGACATGAAGACTGGAAAGATAGTCAATGAATGCTTCTTCACCATTTTCAAGGTAAAAAATATCTTTTTCCAGTTCCGTGATTTCATAAGTCAGGTCCGCCTCAATCTTTTTTGAAGTATTTCCCATGGAATCATCTAAGTAGAGGATTTTCTTTTCGTTTTCAGAATGGATGCCGTCAAGGGACGCAAGGAAGTTTTTCAGGGACTTTATCCAGTCAGGGGAAATTTGACGGTTCGTGACAATGTTTTCAACAACTTGAAACCGAATGCTTCTTGTTCGGGCCATAAGATTGTAAAATTGCTTTAAAGTGGGCTTCATTTGATCCATAACCTGAAAATGCTTATCCCCGGTCAGCAGTATTCCTCCAACTTCCATACAGGATGCGAGACCTTTGCAAAACGCCCCAAAAGTAATTGGTGCCCATCCCATAAATACATTCGAGCACTAAGTAGTTTCCAATTTATAAATGAGCGATTTTTTCGATGAGCAAGGCCGCACAAGGATTTTCGCCCGAGGCGTACTTTCTGTACGTCGAGGGCGGAAA
>JAFDBA010000208.1 GCA_019313505.1 Deltaproteobacteria bacterium | reverse complement strand
CGTCCCTTCAGAAACAATCCCAGCGGATCAGGGGGTGGATTTTCCGTACGATATTTAATCGGCATAAAAACCATTTATGGATGGACACGAACTAAAAGAATTCATTATGAAAAAAACATTGCCCTTATCCATGGAATTTATTTACCAGCTATTCGCGCTGATTTTGATTATCATTGTTGTCCATGCCGCTTACGTGGGCATCATCCGTCCCAATGCCGATGCCATCCTGGAACGGCAGGCCGCTATGATCGAAAAAGACAAAACCCTGAGTACAGAGCGGTCGGCCTACGTGTTGATTCGAGACTATGAGCAGGAAGCGTGTTTTATTCTCATGTTCTGGGCGCTGGCCATTATGGTGTTTAAAGCCGTTACCACCATAAGACACCGGACGTTGATAGAGAGGGATTTGATTCCGCTGGCCGAGGGTGTGCGTATCCTGCCTGAAGATACCCGGGAACTGTCCCGGGAGATTCAAGCGTTGCCGCCTTATCAACGGAACGCATTGCTTCCAAGAGCGTTGCTTGCGGGTTTGCAGAGATTCAGCTCTACCCGTAATGTTCAGGATGTCGCGGATGCTACCCATGCCTACTGTTCGGCGGAAAATGAACGGCTGGAATCCGAATTGTCTATGATCAGGTATATTGCCTGGGCCATTCCCTCCATCGGATTCATCGGTACTGTCCGGGGAATTGGAGATGCGCTCGGACAGGCGCACCAAGCCATTGAAGGAAATATCTTCGGTGTTACCCGCAGTTTGGGAGTAGCGTTTAACTCCACCCTGATCGCGCTTCTTATCAGTATTGTTCTCATGTTCATGCTGTACCAGCTGCAACTGCTCCAGGAAAGATATGTGTTGGAAACCGAAGCCTATTGTGAGGATAAATTAACCAGACATTTGCATATGCAATAACAATAGTAAAAATCCTGGCCCAGAGGACCAGGCTTTGCTTTGCCCCTGAAAGGGGCTGTTTTAGTTAAAGCCGTAGAAGTTAAAAGTGCCTAAAGTGATCTAAAGTGCCTAAAGTTATGGTGTCGCTGCGCTCCGCTGTTTTTATATAATTGACAGAATTCCTTAACTTTAGCTCACTTTTAACTTTAGCTCACTTCAAACTCTTGCAGCGATTCTTCAGGCAGAGCCATAGAACTCTGACCTGGCCCAGAGGACCAGGTTTTTCAAAGCAAAATAAAATTCATCTGTTGGGGTGCTTAAATGACGCTTTTCGGACTTGAACTCAGCGATGCCGGGATTTTAGTTGCCGGCGGCAAACCAGCGAGATTATTGGAGGTCGACGGACAGAAGCAAGAAAGCCCTGGGTTTGCCATCCCGGAAAAAAAGCGTCTGGTTGTTGGAAATTCCGCAGCAAGCAAGGCACACCTGTTTCCGCTTCAGGTCATCAACAGGTTCTGGGATCAATTGAATACGGAACCCCTGAAGCAAACCCATCGGCATGCGCAGAATTATGCTGAAATCGCCTGTGCTCACCTATCCCACATCTGGGAAAATATTAAAATGCATGGCGATGAGATGATTATCGCTGTACCCGAGTATTACAGTCGGGAACAACTGGGACTTATTCTGGGGATGGCCCAGGAATTATCGATTCCGGTTAACGGGTTTGCATCCCTGCCAATAGCCGCATCATTTAATCCTTGTCCTGATGCCATGCTGCTGCATTTGGATATTCATTTGCACCGGTTTGAGATCGTTTATCTCCGTCAGGATGAGCAGTTGACCCTGGAGAACTCTGTGGCCGTTCAGGAAATTAACCTGGAAAATTTATACCGGGGCTGGGTGGAATCCATTGCCGAAGAATTTGTGCGTACCACAAGGTTCGATCCGCTACATCAGGCCGCCACCGAACAAGAGTTATATAACCGTCTGCCCCATGCTCTGGAAATTTTTAAACGTCAATCATCGTTTATATTTGAAATATCACACGGAAAACATCGTTATCGCACTCCCTTGCTATGGGATCTGCTGAAACAAAAGAGCGAGGCGGTGTATGATGAAATCCGCCGTTCTATTGAAAAAATGCGAGATGCGCACGAAAAAAACAGCCTTTTGATTGCCCTCCAGCTGACCCATCGAATCGCCCGCCTACCGGGATTAAAGGATAAACTTTCAGAAATTGATCATTGCGAAATCATGGAGCTCGAACCAGGCGCCGGCGCTCTGGGTGTTTTGCGGATCTGGGACCAGTTGAAAGATCGGCACTCCGGTAATGGGGCGTCTTTTTTCACCAGCCGTCCCTGGGGGCAGGCAGAACCGAAGGTTTCCAAAACCATTCCTTATGAAACTCCCGAAAAGATGCGGCCGACCCATCTGCTTTACGGGGATGTGGCCTATCCGCTCTCCCAAAAACCTCTTTTCATGGGCTGCGATCCTTACCCCACCGGAAAAGGCATATATGTTCAGGCACAATCATCCGGCGTTTCTAAAAAGCATTGTACGGTTCACCGTGACGCGGACAGGATTATCTTAACGGATACCAGCAATCAAGGAACGTTCGTGAACGATCAAAGGGTCGACGGGAGCACGACACTGGAACTTGGACAAATCGTTCGTCTGGGGACATCCGGAGAAACCTTCCGTCTCATTGCCTGTATGGAAACCCATGAAACGTAGAAAATTAAATGTATTCAGCTTATCTTTTATCGACTGCATCTGCTGCGGGTTAGGGGCAATCATTCTTTTGTTTGTCCTGGTAAACGCCAAGGGTGCCGTTCGTCGGAATGCCGTGACGTCGGATTTGCGTGCCGAGGCGAGCAAAATGAAAGAACAGGTGTTGGACGGCAAAAAGAACCTGGTTGAGGCCCGCAACGCCCTTTTGCAAACCCAGACCGAACTGGTCACGACCCAGGGGCGATCCAGTGAAATCATAGACATACTTAATGAGAATAAGGTGGAACTGGCCGATCGGGACAAGGATACCCTGGCAACCAAAACACACGTCAATAAGCTGAAAACCGATTTAAAATCTCTGGAAGAGGAACTCCGGCGATTGAAGGCCGGGGCAAAAACAGATGATGATTTGGGGTCAAGGTTGCGCTCGTTTCCCGGTCACGGGGATCGCCAGTATCTCACTGATTTGAAGATGGGCGGCAAACGAAATTTTATTCTGGTAGACGTTTCCGCCAGCATGCTGGATGAAACCATTGTGGGAATTATTCGTCGGCGCAATCTAAAGAATTCCCAAAAATTAAGTGCCCCCAAATGGCGTCAGGTCGTAAAAACCGTGGATTGGCTGATAACCCGGCTTCCACCGACCAGCAAATTTCAAATATACACATTTAACGACACCGCACATCCTTTGATTAAAAAAACAAAAGGGGTCTGGCTGGATGCCGGTAAGGTGGACACATTAACCCTTGCGGCAGACAGCATGCAACGGGTGGTTCCGGAGAAAGGAACCAGTTTGTTAAACGCATTCAAAGCCATAGGGGAGATGAAACCGGCTCCGGACAACATATTTTTACTTTCCGACAGTTTGCCGACCATGGGC
>JAFDBA010000207.1 GCA_019313505.1 Deltaproteobacteria bacterium | reverse complement strand
ACAAAGATTTTAACCACAGACATACATAATTGTATTTCGAGGATTAAGATCTGAAGTCTGACACTGAGATTGGGCAAAAGGGAGCTTTTTTCAAAGGTTTCATAGGGGAAAGAAAATGGGACGAACACACGAAGCCCTTGAACGGGCGGAAAAAGAGTTTCAGGAGAATTTATCAGAAACACCGGATGATTCTCATAAGGCGGTAGTTGTCAAAAGACCTGGCAAGTTTCCAATGCAAACACCGTCGGATCGTTTTCAGGAAGTCAAGACAAAATTGGTTACCTCCTTTCCTTTAGGATCAGTCAAGACGATCCTGATCACCAGCCCCGCTCATGGAGACGGGTCCACAACCACGGCAGTCAGTTTTGCCAAAACCATGGCGCATTTTTGCCGGCTCAATGTACTTCTGATTGATGCAAATCTCAGGTCCCCAAGACTCCATGAAGTTTTCAACGTCGAGTACAATCAGGGATTGGGCGATCTTCTGACCAAAGAAGAAGAAAAAGAAAATTCCCTGTTTAAAAAAGTGGGTCATGGAAACCTTTATCTGATTACTTGCGGCAAGAAAAACTCAGGACCCCTGGCCATTTTTGAATCGGGTCGCTTTGACAAGACCCTTAAACAGATGCGCGAAAAATTCGACTATGTGATTTTAGACGCACCGCCTGTGAGCGGTTATGCCGAGACTAAAGTCATGGGCAAAAAAGTGGACGGCGTAATCCTTGTGATTGAATCTGGAAAGACCCGGAAGCAGGTGGCGATCAAAGCAAAACAGGAACTTAAAGACGCCGGCGCAAAAGTCCTGGGCGTGATTCTCAACCGAAGAAAGTATTATATTCCAGAGTTTATTTACAAACGGCTTTAAAATAAAGGCATGACGATGGAAGATGGAAGAGGGAAGAAGGACGAAAATAGGACAAACAAGATCAGAACTGTGAGAGATTTGAAAGTATATCGCAAAGCCTTCGATAACGCCATGGAAATTTTTGAACTTACCAAGAAATTCCCTAAAGAGGAAACATATTCCTTGACTGATCAGATAAGGCGAGCATCGCGCTCAGTTTGTTCGAACTTATCAGAGGGTTGGCGAAAACGTCGGTACAAGGCAGTCTTCCTGAACAAGTTGACCGATTCCGGACAGGAAGCAGGTGAAACCCAAACATGGTTGGAATTTGCTTTTCATTGTAAATATATCGATGAAGAGACTTTCCAGAAACTCGATGATAGTTATGAACACATATTCGCAATGTTAAACGCGATGGAGAAGAAGGCCGATACGTTCTGTCGTCCATCATCCTAGCGAAGCGATCTTCCTTCTTCCATCGGTATCGCCCAGTAAGGAGAAAATCATGAAAAACAAAAGAACAATTCAGATTCTTGCGATGATTACGTTAATATTCGCCGGGCTTTCCGCCTGCGCCTCCCAGCAGTCAAATATTACTCCTGAGGCGGCCGCTTTAACAGCATCCCCCTCCATCCAACCCGCTCCCTATCTGATTCAACCGGGCGATCAGTTGGATATCAAGTTTTTTTACAACCCGGAAATCAATGAGACCGTCACCGTACGGCCGGATGGGAAGATATCACTTCAACTGGTGGATGAGGTTCAGGCAGCAGGTCTCAAACCGTCACAACTCGATGATGAACTGACGAAAAAGTACTCCCAGGAACTCAAAAAGCCCATGATTACGGTGATTGTTAGATCCTTTGGGGGGCAACGAATTTTTGTTGGCGGTGAAGTGAACAGGCAGGGGCTTATTACCATTGCAGGCAATATGACACCCCTTCAAGCGGTTCTCAAGGCCGGAGGATTCAAGGAGACCTCCAACCCGGAAAGTGCTATCATTATCCGAAAAGGAACAGACAATCGGCCGGTTCCCATTGCCATGAATCTTACGGATGTTATGCAGGGAAAAAGCGGCAATGCTGATTTTTTGCTTCAGGCAGACGATATTGTTTATGTGCCTAAGTCCGCTATTGCAAAAGCCAACAAATTCGTCAATCAGTATATTGAAGATCTTTTGCTGTTCAGAGGTGTGAGCCTTGGATTTAGTTATGAAGTCCATGGGGATAATGATTAGCAAGGTTTGGTTCCCGTTAATTTTTCTTAGACATGATCTACAGGATTCTCAGGATTTCTTTCTTTTTTCGCCAAAGGCGAATTGCTTTTCATCAGATTCTTCCGGAATATGGTGAAGCAACACAAACATCCAATCAATCCTGCCCAAAATATAACTCTCTGAGATCTCTGCTTGCCCCGCCTGCCCAGTTAAATCTGATTTTGCTTTTATTTAACCGGGGTAGGTCCGGAAGATCGTACTGGGGTAAACTCAAGCGGAGCGGGCGAGAAATAAAGTTAAAACACAAAATAAGCTAATTGAGTATTAACTATGGGGTTTTTCAATCTATGCTCTTTATAATGATAAATAATATTAAGGTATTAAAAGGATTATGGAGTTGTAAGGCAAAAAGAGGAGTTATTTTTTTACCGAAAGGTGTCTTTGGAAAACACCCAATTCATTGCTGTAGTTAACAATAATCTCTTCTATAAAAATATTTGACAACATTTATTTTATGAGGATGCGCCGATGTTTTTACGAAAGTTTATTAAATCTATTAATCCATATGCCAATTCCATGCAAAAAAAGGCTTTGGGGGATATATGCTCTGAAGAAGATTTTCGTAGAATTCTCGAATTGGAACGAGAACGTGTTGAACGCAACCGCCATATATTTTCTCTTCTTGTATTAGATACAAAGGTAATCAATGGGAACAACGACGCGATCGGAAACACGACTAAAAAGATAATTTGTCGTATGCGCAAGATTGACCAAATAGGTTGGTACGATAGTGAGCGCATTGGTATCCTTCTGCCTTATCCTCCTTTCCAAGGAGCCTGTGAACTGGCGGAAAGCATTTGTAACTCATTAGGTGTTCCAATGCTTGAATCAGCATGTAAGGTATACGTCTATCCCACTGAGTGAGTGGTAGACAAGAAATATAGAAAAAGACGCTTTTATTGGAGTAAATAATTATGTCACTTAAAAGTTCTTCATTAGAGAGAAATATTATTACCAATCCTTCCGAAGGTATGTTGCAACCAGTCAAAGCAAGTAGTTCAAAATCTACTAAATCGCCGCTGCCACTTGAACCATTCTTCACCCGAAAAATCCCTGTTTGGAAACGTACTACCGATATAATAGGGTCAATAATGGGATTGTTGCTCTTCTCACCTTTGATATTGGCAATTGCAATTGCGATAAAGCTGACCTCGAAAGGACCGATATTTTTCGCCCAAGAGCGTACAGGTCAGAATTTAGATAGATTCGAAATGTATAAGTTTCGGACGATGATAGACGGGGCAGATAAACAACTTGACAAGATACGTGATTTAAACCAGATGTCAGGACCACTCATTAAGATGGAAAAAGATCCACGGCTTACTCCGATCGGTGGACTACTACGTAAAACAAGTTTGGACGAACTACCACAGTTGATTAATATTCTCAAAGGAGACATGACAATAGTTGGCCCTCGAGCCCTTTCTCCGCTCCCCTC
>JAFDBA010000206.1 GCA_019313505.1 Deltaproteobacteria bacterium | reverse complement strand
GGAGTGGAAATCGGATCAGTACATTATCCTGGATCGCTTTGACGGCTACTGGGAGGGACCGCCCAACTATAAAAAATATGTTTTTCGTGTTATACCGGATCGGCTGACTCAGGAAATGGAATTTTATGCCGGCACCATCGACAGCTACGATGTTCAACCCCATCAGGTAAAGCGGCTTAAAAAAGACCAAAGGTTCCAGAGTTTTTCCGGTACTGCTTTTGGCTACACGTATATCGGCTACAACATCAGGCGCAAACCCTTTGATGATCCCAGAATACGAAGGGCGCTGGGCATGGCAATTGATGTGGACAAGATTATCAACTATGTGCTTTATGGTCAGGGAGAGCGAATAACAGGTCCTTTTGTCAAACAGACCGATTATTATAACCACAATATCGAACCGGTTCCTTACGATCCAAAGGGTGCTTTAGCACTGTTGGAAACGGCTGGCTGGAAACGCAACAAAGAGGGTTGGCTAACAAAAGATGGTAATAAATTCCAATTTACCCTTATCACCAACAACGGCAACGATCTCCGCAAAGCCATACTGGCAATTGCCCAGGACTCATGGAAGCAGATCGGAATCGATGTCCATACCGATCTTTTAGAGTGGTCTGTATTTATCCAGGAACGGGTGAACAAGGCAGATTTTGATGCCCTGATACTGGGATGGCAAATGGGCATAGAGCCGGATCTGTATCAGATCTGGCATTCAAGCCAGACAAATCCTTATCAACTCAATTTTGTGAGTTTCAAAAACAAAGAAGCCGACGATCTCATCATAAAGATCAGACAGGAATATGATCACAACCGGCAAGGCGAATACTGCCACAGGCTTCATGAAATTATTGCAAGAGAGCAGCCATACACGTTTCTTTATGTGGGAAAATGGACGGCCATCTTAGACAACCGTATCGTCATAAAGACTCTCGATGATGCAGGACAAACAGTGTATAAAAAAATAAAACCAACTAAAACCGGGAATTATAATTTTTATTTTAATAAATGGATAAAGCTTCCAAAGGCACCCAGTTTTATGGATGAGGGATAGATCATGTTATCATTTATCGGACGCAGTGTTGTCCAGAAGATCATTACTCTATTTTTCGTCTCAATCGTATCTTTTTTGATCATTCATATTGCACCCGGCAGGCCCAGCCAGGTAGATCCGATGAATCCCAAGTTCACTCCTGAAGTAGTGGAACGGTTTCGAAAAGAGTTTCATCTGGACAAGCCTCTTCATGTTCAGTATCTTTATTTTTACAAGAATCTTTTTACCGGGGAAACCGTTTCCTGGAAGGACAATCAATCGGTCCTTAAAAAAATATGGGAACGATTCTTAAACAGCCTGCCCCTCTTTATTGTTGGTACAATTATTACCTGGACCCTTTCTTTTCCTATCGGCATTAGATCGGCCATTTTCAGGGGTCAATTTTATGATCGGAGTGCCACATTTTTATCATATCTTCTGATTTCCATTCCCGGTTTCTTCTTTGCTTATGTCCTGATTATTTTCGTGGTGAACCAATTCCATGTTCCGGTTATCGGCATGGAAACTTTCGGAATCGGTGACGGTGCTTCCATGCCGCATATATTTATGGACAGGATCTGGCACCTGTTCCTCCCTTCCGTGCTTGGTGCCACCGGAGGAATAGCAGTCCTTTCCCGGTATGTGCGAAGTCAGATGCTTGAAGTGGAAGGCCAGGATTATATTCGTACTGCCCGGGCCAAAGGACTTCCGCCTGAGCAGGTCCACTATAAGCATGCTCTGCGGAATGCCCTGCTACCCTTTGTAACCATGTTCGGACTTATTTTACCGGGTCTGATCGGAGGCTCGGTTATCATCGAATCAATATTTTCCTGGCCGGGCATGGGACGGATGGCATATGAAGCGATTCTTGCCAGGGATTACCCTGTTATTCTTACAGTCAATTTGGTTTCAGCCGTCCTGGTACTGGCCGGCACCTTTATTTCAGATCTTCTTTACCTAATTGTGGATCCGAGGATACGTCTGTAATGAACATAGAAGAAAAAGGGGTTAACCAAGGTTTTAAATTCGAAACGCCTCTGGCTCCAAAACGGACCCGGCTCCAGGAATTCTGGCTTGTTTTCAGGCAAAACCGGCTGGCCATCCTGGGGCTTTTTATCTTCATCCTTTTTTTCTGCTGCGCAATTGTGGGTCTGTTTATGACTTCCGGGCCGGACCCCTTATTCGATCCCGCCATGATCCGTCTTCAAGAAAAACTGCGCCCGCCCCTTGCAAAACCGAATCTTGATTCTTTGGGGCACGAAGAGATTCCATACCTGGGGTTTTACCTGATGGGAACCGATGATCTTGGACGGGATGTTTTCGCAAGAATGCTCCAGGGCGCCTGGGTTTCTCTGACCGTTGGTTTTGTGGCCGTGGGGATATCTGTACTCATCGGTATATTCATGGGTGGAATAGCGGGATATTTTGGGCAACACCATCTCAGAGTCGATCATGTTCTAATATCGCTTCTTTTGATTTCCGGCGCAGGTCTGGTAATCACCCATTCTATCCGTTTCGGTGCGGTGCTTTTATGTCTCACCCTGGCATACGTTTGTTATTCTTTCTTTACCCAAAACAGATCCGGGAAAAAATCCGTGCCCTCATGGGCAAAAATTTTTCGCAAAAATGCTGTCTCAGTGGACACACTGATCATGAGAATCGTGGATATTATGCTCTGTTTCCCGAGTTTTTTTCTGATTCTAACGGTTGTAGCACTTCTCCCTGCAAGCATATATAATATAATGATCGTTATCGGGTTGACCAGCTGGATGGGCACCACGCGTTTTATCAGAGCTGAATTTCTCTCTTTAAGAGAGCAGGATTTCGTGGCGGCTGTAAAGACACTCGGCGCCGGCAACTTCAGGATCATTTTTCGCCACATAATGCCCAATGCCATTGCGCCGGTGCTGGTCTCAGCTACCATCGGTATTGCTACGGCCATTTTAACGGAAGCCGGCTTGAGCTTTCTGGGATTCGGGGTACCACCACCCCACGCCACCTGGGGAAACATCCTTTCAGACGGCAAGAATTTCATCTTTGATGCACCCTGGCTTACCTTCATACCAGGCATTGCAATTCTTGTTGTGGTACTCTCTTTTAACCTTTTTGGTGAAGGTCTCAGGGATGTATTCAACCCAAAACTCAGGGAAAGACACTGAATTGTCGATTGTTGATTGAATATTGACAAATGATAAGTGACTAATGACCAATAACAAGAGTTTGATTTCTGTTCAGGATTTAAAGGTTTATTTTCGAACCGGCCACGAGTGCGCCCGTGCCGTAGACGGTATCAGTTTCGAAGTTCGGGAAAAAGAAACCGTCTGTCTTGTGGGGGAATCCGGATGTGGAAAGACTGTTTCCGCGCTCAGCATACTCGGTCTTATCCCGACACCTCCCGGGGAAATAGTCGGTGGCCACATTCTGTTCCAGGACAAAAACCTGCTGGAACTCAACGAAGAAAACATGCAAAAGATTCGAGGAAATCGTATTGCCATGGTATTCCAGGAACCACTGGCATCGCTGAATCCTGTTTTTAC
>JAFDBA010000053.1 GCA_019313505.1 Deltaproteobacteria bacterium | reverse complement strand
GAACTTGGCCACTTTGGTGGAATCGTCGACATTAGCACCGGCTTGTTTAAACAGTTCTAAGGCTTCCGGAAAATTCACCTGTATGCCGACTTCGGAAAAGATCCGCAGACTGGTGTCATGTATTTTTATAATATCTTCATCGGTCAGAGGCTTGTACTGACCTCCCGGCAAGCCTTTCCTCGTTATCATCTAAACCTCCATTATTAGATTATATCTGGTACAAGGTTAATGGGCTGAATTTCTTCGCTC
The DNA here is from genome assembly GCA_019313505.1 of Deltaproteobacteria bacterium. Lineage (GTDB taxonomy): Bacteria > Desulfobacterota > Desulfobacteria > Desulfobacterales > UBA11574 > S5133MH16. The sequence continues at coordinate 15,415 of JAFDBA010000053.1, read as the reverse complement.
GGAACAATCCCTTCGGTTGCACTCCAAGCAAGGATTATAGGAATGGGTGGATTGGTTCGAATTGAACGTCGTTATTCCGAAAACACCGGAAATAGACTTGCGGGGTTGCATGAAGCAGGAGTCTGTGAGTTCAACGTCCAACTCATTTGAATCGAACATGCTAAACAACTTTTTCTGGTCGGTGATGGGCCAATCACAATAACCCGGGCTGAAGCATAATGTCACCTGTTTGCTTTGGTTTTCATATTTGTTTTTCATGCGCTGATGAAACGTTGCCACCATATTATCAACAGCTACGGACGCAATAGCGTCCAGGATATATGCTTCTGCCAAGTGTTTTTCATTCATGAGCCGGTTGATCTCGTCTTCAATGCCATCACCTAAAGTAACAATATAACAGACGATTTCCTCGCAGTCCTTTAACGTTTTTGAAAGTTTTGAACTTTTAAATTCCGGCCCTTTCTCAAGATGAACGGCTCCCTTTTTGACTGAATCGACCCCCATATTCTGGTGGTACAAAGAAGGATCGATGAGTTCGTCAAATACCGCTCCCAACTTTTCTATTTTCGTGCAGGTCGAACGGGGAATATTACCGAATTCATCACCCCCCAAGAGCTTGGCCAAGGCATCTTCTTCTATAATCGGTTTGATTTCCATCTTTAGATCACCTCGTATCAGCAAAGTTGTTTTGCAAAAACTAAGACCTTTAAAAAATATCCTCTTTTGCTCAAATTTTACGTCAAACTAAGATTATAATCCTCGAAATACTCAATGTATTTTTACGGTTAAAATCTTAGGTTCCCCACACTTAAGGTCAGGGATCTTCGACTTGAATTTGAATAAATTCGAACATTTTTTAAAGGTCTCAATATCTCACACAGAATAACTTCAGGTTAAATTATTTTAACTGAAAGCATTATACCAATAAAAAATTTTTGTAAAGCCTTTTTTGCATAAATATCCAGGTTGGGCTGTTTGAGGAGGCCGGAGGGATAAAGAGAAAGATAAATCTGAAGTGCTATTTGACCTCCAGATCATGGACGTCAAGCATGTCGGTAAGCATGTTTAAGGAACTCACGATCAGCTCTTTTTTGGCGTTTTCAGTTTGTTTCAAACCATCAATGATCTTTTGCTGGATGGGAGGCGGGGCATTTTGGGCCAAATTCTTTCCGGCTTCGGTGAGTTCGATGGTAATCACGCGGCGATCCGGAGAGTTTCGCATCCGTTCCGCAAGACCTTTTTTTTCCAAGCGGTCGACAACTCCGGTGACCGTGCTGGATTTGACCATCATATGCTTGGCGATTTTAGAGAGAGGTAAAGGGCCATGTTCATCAAGTGTTAAAATACAGTTGAGTTGTGCTGCACTTATCTGATATTTTTTGTTTAATTCTTTGGTATAGAACTCGCTCGCCTAAATAAGCCTGCGGAACGAAAAGATAATCTGCTTGGTGTGGTCAGGCGGGAAATTTTTGTTTATAGCATTTAGATTGTCGCTGCTGTCAGTTGACATTTTATTTTGTTCCTGTTAAAAAGGTTTTAGTTCAAACTATTTATTACTGTAGACAAATCAATAAAGCAATATAATTTTTTTCTTTAAGTTTTTTTAATCAAAAGAATTCCTCGATGCTCTGGATCGGGGTTAATAAGATAAAAATTCATTTTGATACCTCGCAGTTCTGCTGCGGGGTAGTTCATTATTTATATCCTGACGGCCTTTCAAGTAAACCACCAAAGAAATCATGATCAAACTAACGCATGTTTCCAAATCATTTGACGGCGGACAATCCTATGCCGTCAAGGATCTTTCTTTCCAGGTCCGTAAAGGCGAGATGCTGGTCCTTCTGGGTTCATCGGGGTGTGGCAAAACAACGACGTTGAAGATGATCAACCGTCTGATTGAACCTACCCAAGGGACCGTTGAAGTGGATGGTAAAGACGTCATGGGCCGGAATCCAGTGGAGCTGCGGCGTCAAATCGGATATGTGTTCCAGGGGATCGGGCTGTTTCCCCATATGACCGTTGAACAGAATGTTGAAATTGTTCCGCGACTTCTCGGATGGTCTAGTCGTTCTAAGCGAGAACGAATGCAGGAACTGCTCAGCCTGGTCGAACTCCCGCCCGAGAGTTTTGCCAAAAGATTTCCCGATGAACTCTCCGGCGGTCAGCAGCAAAGAATCGGCGTGGCCCGAGCCCTTGCAGCAGATCCCGACTATTTACTTATGGACGAGCCGTTCGGCGCTCTTGACGCCCTCACCCGTGAGGCCCTCCAGCAAGAATTACTGACTTTGAAAAAACAACTCAAAAAAACGATTGTCTTTGTTACACATGACCTTCATGAAGCGCTTCTGCTCGGCGACCGCATTGCCATTCTGCATGAAGGCCATCTGGAACAGATCGGGACCAAAAAGGATATATTGAACGCGCCGGCAACCCAATTCGTACGGGATTTATTTACAACAAGAGAGCCGGGAACTTTTACCTTAAGGGACACCTAATATGCGCTTGGATGCTTTGTTTGGGTATATCGTCGAACGTTTACCGGAACTCTGGCTCCGAACCGGTGAGCACCTCATGCTGACAGGTTGCTCTACGCTGGCCGCCATGTCCATCGGGATCCCTGTAGGTATTCTCCTTTCCCGCACCACCTGGCTGCGCGGGCCGATAATGGGAGTCATTGGTATTCTTCAGACCATACCAAGCCTGGCCATGCTGGTCTTTTTGCTGGCGCTGCTCAACAAGATAGGCGTCCTGCCTGCACTTATTGCCCTTACCCTCTATGCCCTGCTTCCGATTGCCAGAAACACTCTCACGGGGCTTGAGGAAGTCTCCGCCGAGGTGATGGAAGCTGCCGAAGGGATTGGTATGAAAGAATACCAGCAGCTTATGATGGTGAGAATACCTTTGGCCGCACCGGTGATCGTCGCCGGCATACGCACCGCAGCAGTGGTCGGGGTAGGCATCGCCACGCTTTCAGCCTTTATCGGAGCCGGCGGATTGGGTCAGTTCATTAATCGTGGTCTGGCCTTGGCTAATACAAAACTCATTCTTCTCGGTGCCGTTCCTGCGGCACTGCTCGCCCTTGTGGTGGATTTTTCCATCGGGGCTTTTGAATGGGGGCTTCGACCGGAAAGAAAAAGGGATAAAAAAGGATCGGCTCAGTCGTTCATGCGGCCGCTGGCTTTTATGCTGCCCGTTGCTTTAATTCTGATCGGTAGCGTTACCTACTTCACAAAACCCGGATGGATTTTCAAGTCGGAAACACGATTTGAAACAAGCCACAGAATTATCAGGCTTGCAACCAAGAATTTTACGGAACAACTTATTCTCGGTGAGATGATGGCCCAACTGATCGAAGCCAAAACGGATTTCAAAGTGCAGCGCCGCTTTAATCTCGGAGGTACCATGATCTGTCACGGCGCCCTGGTCAACAAAGAAATCGACCTTTATGCCGAGTACACCGGAACGGGGTTGACGGTGATTTTAAAACACCCGGTGATCGCTGATCCTGAGAAAGCTCTGGACTACGTAACCAAAGTGTACCATGAGCGCTTTAATTTACAGTGGCTGAAGCCTTTCGGATTTAACAACAGCTATGCGATTACGGTCCGGGCAGCCGATGCCGAGAAATTTAGATGGAACACGATATCTGATCTTCAGGCGTCGGCTCAGGGGCTGCGGGCCGGTTTTACCGCAGAATTCGCTGAACGACCTGATGGTTACCCCGGACTCCGTCAAACCTACAATCTGCAATTTGGAGAAGTCCGCGATTTCGATCCTTCCCTCATGTACGAGGCTATAGCCAAAGGAGAGGTGGATGTGATCTGTGCCTTTGCTACTGACGGCCGTATTGCATCATACCACCTGAAACCGCTCAAAGACGACCGGCAATTTTTCCCTCCTTATTATGCTGCCCCTGTGATAAGAGAAGATATCCTGAAAAAATATCCTAAAATTGGTGATGTTCTGGAGCTTCTCGGCGGAATAATCGATGACGCCACCATGCAGCAGCTCAATTTTGAAGTAGATGCCAAAAAACGCCAGACAGCAGAGGTGGTGACGGAATTTTTAAACGCAAAAGAGATTCTCTATATAGAAAATTAAATGGCGGGGAGTTTTTGCTCTAAAGCTTTATGTTTCAGTGGAATGGATAATTTTTTTCTAAAGCGTGTATTGTTTGAGTGTATTAGAGATCGTTAGAAAAAACAGGCACTGACCGTCATTTTTTGGATCTAAAAGATTGTTCGCATATAAAAAATATGGACTTGCTCATTGAATATGATCACTTGTTTATATTATTTTCTATTAGTGAATAACATGGAGGGGTTGGAACTGCAATTATTTTCATTTGTGATAGACTAATGAAGGTATTGACAAAGTCGGAAAATGGCAGAAGCTTTTCGTGAAAATGCAGCCATTCAATATCGATCGCTCTTGGCAAAAATTATTGCCTAATCCGGATTTGCCCCCGACCCGACATCTTGTGTTTGTCACTTTCCCTTAATTCCGGTTTTCCGGTCAAGGTTCGTGCCTCAACCAACACTCCCCATCATATGAATATCATAGATGATTTCTTTCGTAAACCGCAAATATTTTGGACTTCAAATATTCAACCTGTAAGGCAGGTATTTTTAATCGGCCTCCAGTAACAACAAATCGTAATTCATATCCTGCATTATTTCTGATGCAAAGAGTGAATAACCATCAATTCATGCCTGAAACCAGAAAAAATATAGGATCAAGAAAGTTACAAGAACCATAAACAGCAGGGCAAACAGTACGATTTTAGGAAAAACAGTGTGAAGTGAAGGGACTGGTCAATCAAGAAAGTAAGTTTTCTTGCCTGCATCAACCATCTTGTAAATTATTATATATGGCCAGGAATTTATTAAATGCTTTACCATTGCCATTAGGTTCAGAAAGATCGGGCAGAATTTTACTTTCATTTAGCACATTAGTCAGTTCATTCAGAGACTCAGCAAAAGTTGTCCTCAAATTTGAAATAAAATCTTGGAAGTTGGTTTCGGATTCTACGGCTTGATCCGATTCTATATTTTCGTCATTTTCCCCTCCAACAGGATTCACAGGTATCGATTCTTCGGTATCTACATCTTCACTCGAGGAATTATCATCTAGCGGTTCAGGTTCCGTCGCCAAAAGAACTAAGTTTAATGAAGTGATAAATTCTTCAAAACCAGAGTTTAGTCCAGAGATCAAATTCTCTTTAGAAGGTTGTACAGCGTTCAGAAAACCTTCCTTCATTAGGTCAACAGACTGTGTGAATGTTTTCATATGCTCAGAGATGGAGGTCACTTGTTCTTCTGATAATTCATTAGATAATAGAAAAGCCTCTAAATTTACGCTAACGGAGTCAGTGACACCAGGGATCTTTTCTCCAGCCACCTTCTGAATCTCTCCAACCTCTATGGAGCTTAATTCCTCAAAAAAATTGATCCGGAGGCGGACATCAGCAACACCTTTGAAATTTCCCTCCTGCAAGAGCCGGACTACGCCCTTGATTTTTTCATCTTTCCCGACTTTCTGGACTTCCGGTTGTGTTGGAGTGGACTGAGTTTGGGATATTTTGTTAATCCCTAATTGTTCTTGAGAAAGCCCGTTCACGTCGCGTTCCTTACGATTGAACAATCCAGACATATTGGCTTGTGCGCCAACTCCATTTATATTCATAACCGAAACCTCCTAAACTTTTTATAGTTGATACCATTGTACAGTAAATCGACCAGACAAGTTGAAAACTTTCTTTAAAATAATTCGTTAATCTTAATAATGTGAAAAATTATTCCTTTCGCCGAGTAAAGGGTTCCTAATAATTTAAAAATTATATACGCATTTTCCATGCCACAACTTATAAGAATAATAGATAAAAAGTTCAGTTATGCAGTTTTCAAATAATTTTAGATAGTTTAACCCCATATCGCTATAATATAGATTTATTCGATTTAAATGAAATCTATTTTGAAACGTGAAAAAATTTCCGGTTAACTATTAGTATTAAAGTGGCTGGAAGGAAAAAAGTGCCGTTTGTTTGTCATTTTGAATAGGGTAATTGTAACATTACAGGTACATTGTGTGAATCATGCCCGTAATACAAAGGATAATAACACATTAGGACAGACTCATCTTTCGAGTTTTTGGAGATATATGTTTTGAAAAATTAACTATTTTGTTACGCCCTCTCTGCTTTGCAGAATACATGGCTATATCTGCATTTTTAATTAGAGTTTTGATATCTTTTCCATCTTCAGGGTAAGTTGATATGCCTAAGCTAATGGAAAGTTCGGGTAAAATATCCAGTCTTATTTGAGGGAATCCTTTTCTCAACCTCTCTGCCAAAACGTAAGCTGCTTCTTTGTCAGTTTCAGGAAATAATATCATAAACTCTTCCCCGCCATATCTTGCGACAATATCCACCTGCCGTATGTTTGTTTTGAAAAAGTTCCCTGCTGCCTTCAGGACTTGATCTCCTGCAGTGTGGCCATATGTATCGTTGACACTTTTGAACTTATCAATATCGATCATCACAATTGAGAATACTTTATTGTAGCGGTCAGACCTTAATAACTCATCCTGAAGCCTCGACATAAAATATCGTCGAATATACAGCCCCGTCAGAAAATCAGTGACAGCCATCTCTCGGAGTTGTGCCTTGTTGATTGCCACTGCTGCCTGATCAGTAACGGCCTTCAGCATTTCAACGTCAACTTCAGTAAAGTGGTCTTCCCGTTTATTAGTCACATTGATGACGCCGATGACGTCGTTGTAAACAAACATGGGAATGCAAGCGATAGAACGGACAAAAGAGGAATCCGCTTCGATGAAATTGTCTTCACCTTCAGTATTATTTAATACTATCGGTTTTGCTTCTTGAAAAACCTGTCCGGCCACGCCTTCTCCTGGTTTAAAACTTTTACACTCAACTTGTTTGTTGTTTATCTTTTCCTGGTAGTCACTATCTTCCAATCCCTCTATAACACTGACAACCAATTGATTTTTATCAGGATCAAGAAGCATAATGGAACCTTTCTCTGCTTTTGTTATCCTGATAGCCTTTCTTAATATATACTGGAGAAGGGTTTTTAGATCACTGATATAAGTCATAGCTCTGCCGATATTGTTAAGGAGAGATAAATTCTGGAGGATTTTATCCAGTTTTTGCCTTTCCTTTTGTCTCTTTAAATTAAGAGTGCAGGCGTTTATACAGATCGACGCTTGGGTGGCGATATGTTTAATATAACCATATTCGATCTCATCAATGGGATGTGTGTTATCCTTCTCTCCAATCGTCAAAAGGCCGATCACCTCTTCTTTCATAATAAAAGGAATCCACCATTCGGAATTCAACTCTTTCAGAGTGTAGTTTTCAGAAAATTCCTTGAAGATTGGGTTACCTGAAGTGTCATTTACGGGAAAGGGTTCTTTTTGAAGAATTTTTTGCCAAAGAGGCCCATCATTTTTATTAAATGTAAAAACCAAATCATTGAGTCCATGACTGTAAACCGATTCGAATTTTTCGATATCATGGTGATAAACAAAAACGCATAGGGTAGAGACCTTGAGCTGTCCCCTCACGAGCCCCGCTATAGTAGAATATAGCTCCATAGGATCAAGAATATTGCATAGCATTCGATTTGCATGCAGAAGGTTTTCCATCTCAGAAATACGCTGTCTTAGACTCTCGACACTATCGGTTTCATTTGTTGATCCATTCATTGTCATACTTTCAGTCCAGGGCAGAACCAGTTTTGACTTTGTCATTAAATCTAATTTACTTCACGCTTGCATTAAATGTCAGCTAAATTATTTATTTTTCCTTTTATTTTTCTTCTTAAATTGTTTTGGAGGATATTTTCTCTTATGTTCTTCGTAGTGGGTATAGGGTTTGTCTGCATCCATCTCAATGCTCACATAGCCACCAGATCCTCCCAATTGAATAGAATGAGGTAACGATGCGGCAATCCGCCAGTTAGGCCCTTCAAGGTAAAAATATAATTGTCTATAAGTGTCATAGTAAACGCTACAGGCAGGATAATACCGATATTTATATTTTGCCCGATATCCATGTGCCGGCGCATGAGGTGGCGGTCCTCCTTTTTTGGCTTTTTTTACTTCATGATGATGTTCGTTATCTGCCCCCTGTCCCCATTCAAAACCTACCCCTCCTCCGGTTGTTCTACATGCACTAAAAGAAAATAGAAATAAAACAATACCTAAAAGAAATATCATTCTTTTTAAAACACTATAATTCATATCTGGCCTCCTTTTATTATTCGCATTTAAGTTATTATGCAAAAACTGAACCAAAATGACGATATGTATTTATTGGAATATTTACAAGTGTTTATGTTATCTGTAGAGATTTCGTGTTTAAAATAGCATGACAAATATCGTCAAATATGGCAAAATACGGTTGTAAAGTTTTAGGACAAAAAATAAGATATGATATTTTATACCTTTGATTTGGATAGGCACCATGGCAAGTGATGTTTATCCCAACAGTTTGATTTTATATGTTTATATGCGGGAAAGTTAATTTCTTTTTAAAAAATAGATAATTAGGTTGCTTTGGGCATAAAAAAGAGTTAGTGTTCACAAGATCATTTAGCAATCAACGCAGTAGGTTTTAAATTCCTCAATGAAGGCGGCCGAGTTTCCTTTGACGTAGAGCAAGGACCAAAAGGTACTGCTACAGCCAATGTCACTGTAATCTAACTTCCTGTCTCTGACAAAAAAGGGCGCTCCTACCGATAGTAGTGGAATGCCCTTTTATTTTAACCTATACCTGTTCGATTCGCTATCATCAGATCTTAAACCGGAAAAAGTTCTAGCAAAAAATCTTCTCATTTTGTCATTATAAGAAATAACAGCCAGGGAGGTAAAAAATTGGCAAGATCAAACTATTCATTTAATAAACGTCAGAAAGAATTGGCAAGGAAAAAAAAGAAAGAACAAAAAAGACAAAACAAACTGGATAAAAAGACTATAAAACCCGAAGAGGATTCGGATTAGTTTAATCAACGTCAGGTCGCATACACTTGACGTTCATCCCCCTTACTGGAAAGGCCATTTTTTTCGTTTCCAAGCAACTAAACGAAAATGTATAAAAATGGCTTTGTCGATTCATGGAGAATATCATGCTTCAAAGATATGACATATCAATGGATGGTGAGGCAAATCGCCTTTTAATCGAAGAATTTGCCGTACTTGGGCAGAAATCACGAAAACGTGAATATTTCGAGCCAACCAGTGAAAAATATTTATTTATTCACAAGGTGACCTACGACGGTGATATAATTCGTGCAGCTATTAGCAAAGGAAAGGAGGCTTTGATTTCAGAGCTTCGATCCGATGAATTTTTCCCGATTCGTTCCTGTGTGGAAGTTATTGGAGAAAGAGTGATCGAATTGTTCAAAGACAACTCAGATTCATTTTCTGAAGTGATTTTTGACGATCTATCCATTCTTGCCAAGGATAATGAATGATTACGAAATGCAGCACAACGCAGAAGTTGGACTTTTTACGAAGCCGTCAAGCATAGATAAAGATAGAAAAAAAGGCTATGATTCGGCATCATCTTCGCAATATGGTGTAAAACTTGATTAAAAGAACTAATTTGCGGTTGTTTGATCAGGTTAACCGACTATGTCCAGGATAGAATTTAGCATTTCGTCCTGGGTCCTTATCATTGTTAGATTCGCTTCATAACCCCTTTGTGCGACTATGGATTGGGGAATTTCTTCTGTCAGATCCACATTGGACATTTCTGTTTCCTCAATTTGACCATCTTTTACTTCAACAACAGTGGGGCCTGGATCTTCTGGCTGCGTGATCTCCACTTTGACATTACTTTCGGGACCTTCAACCAATGTCGCTCTGCTCTTTTTAAACTCCTCTGTTTCCACATTTGCCACATTGTTGGCGATTACATCCATTTTTTTATCAAAGGCGTTTAATGCGGATAACGTGCTTCTAACTGAAGAAATCATGATATTTACCTCCGTTTTGAGCCGGAAAAGCCGAGTTTTTTGCTCCTATGGCCTGCGGCTCGAAAAAAATAAAAAAGATTTTAAAAATGCCAAATATGATAAAGTTACAGAGGCATGCCAAAATGCAGAGTTGTTTTTGATATACAAAGGGAATGGTGTAAATCAGTCAGGCAACCCTGCTGCCGTATCCTCTGAATACTGGGATTTAGGCCAGTGGCTTTGCGTCCCACTCTTTCGAGTAGTTTGCCTTTATCTAATCTTTTTTATATATCGGTAAGTTGTAGTGAAAACTTTAATAAAATTGAAAGGAAATTTATTAAGCAATCGGAATCAAACCATAATGATCGTTTTGCTTTATGATTTTAAAGCCGTAAATTCTGATGGTTTCCGTAATCGGCCTGCCGAAAATAAAATCGGTTATTTCAGGATCAAGGCCTCCCTTTTGCACAACCAGTTTTCTGGTTTGGGCATCGTATTTGATGATATCGAGAATACCGTTAAGCACTTCATCCTTTTTGTTTTTGTCCAGAGCATCTATAAAAAGTTTTAGCGTTTCATATGAGCATCGCTTCTGGTGATCCTCAATTAGGTCCCACAGCCCTTCAATTGTTGAAAGAAGATCTTTTCGTGTCAACCTGTTTTTAGAGTAAATACTTTCAATTTTCCGTGTATCCCAGCATTTAAGAGCCTTGCATTCAAGAGGTCTGTTGCCATAAATCGTGCATTCATTTTCTTTTTCATTAAAAAAAATACAGGTTATCGAATCTTTTTGACCTTTTATTTTGATGATATCTGAAGCTGCCGGCAAAATGGATTCTTTGACATTGTCATAGCAAAGTTCATCTTCTCTGATGGTATAAAGATATTTTGATAAAATTATCCCTTTTTCAATCAGCATCTTGTCTTCAAGGTGAAAAGACGGACCACCTTTTTTGCAGCAGGTGCCGCAGCGAATACATTTTGTAATTACTTTGCTCATAAAAGATTTTCAAAAAAGTCGTTACCCTTGTCGTCAACAATAATAAACGCGGGGAAATCTTTAACGGTTATCAAAAAGATGGCTTCCATTCCGAGTTCGGGATACTCTAACGTTTCAATGTTAGTTATACATTCTTTGCCGAGCCGGGCTGCAGGGCCGCCGATGGAACCTAGATAAAATCCCCCGAACTTTTTACAAGACTGAGTAACTTTTTTTGAACGATTTCCTTTTGCCAACATTACCATGGAAGCGCCGTGCTCCTGGAAAATGGGTACATATGGGTCCATTCGTCCGGCGGTTGTCGGGCCGAAAGATCCTGAAGGATATCCTTCAGGGGTTTTGGCCGGACCCGCATAATATACGATGTGGTCCTTGAAATAGCGCGGAAGTCCCTGGCCGCTGTCAAAACACTCTTTAAGTTTGGCGTGAGCGATGTCTCTTGCCACCACGATTTTTCCTCTCAACAGCAAACGGGTTGCAACCGGATATTTGCTCAATTCGGCCCTGATTTCATCCATGGGACGATTCAAATCGATAGTGACGGCTACCGTATCAGATGCACCGTACTCCGGAAGGTATCTGGCCGGGTCGGTCTCAAGGCGTTCTATAAAGATTCCCTTCTTTGTAATTTTTGCCTTTATATTACGGTCTGCGCTGCAACTCACACCCAAGCCGATGGGGCAGGATGCGCCGTGCCTTGGGAGTCGGATAATCCGGGTGTCCAAACAAAAATATTTTCCTCCGAACTGGGCGCCGATGCCTGTCTTTTGTGATATCTTGAGTAGTTCAGCCTCAAGTTTGATATCCCTGAATCCATGCCCGGATTGGTTTCCGGTTGTGGGAAGATTGTCGAGGTATCCTGCGGAGGCTAATTTGACTGTTTTCAAATTAAATTCAGCAGAAGTTCCCCCAATAACAAATGCAAGATGATAGGGCGGACAGGCGGCTGTACCGAGGGTTTTCATTTTGCTTTTCATAAAAGATACCAGTTTTTCGGGAGTTAATGTGGCTTTGGTTTCTTGGTAAAGATAAGTTTTATTTGCAGATCCGCCGCCTTTTGCGATAAAGAGAAGCTCAATCTGGGCAGGAAGATTACAGCCTGTATTGACTTCATCAAACATGCTTAAGGGGGCGTTCTGGGAGTACCGCAGGTTGTTGGTTGTATAGGCATTGAAAATACCTTTTGAAAGGGCTTCTTCATCACAAAAGCCGGTCCATACCTGCTGACCCTTTTTACCCATTACAATGGCGGTCCCGGTGTCCTGGCACATGGGGAAAACGCCTTCTGCAGAAATAACCGCATTTTTAAGCATTTCAATGGCAACGTACCGGTCGTTGTCGGAACTTTCGGGATCATCCAGAATCTTTGCCAGGAGTTCCAGGTGGGATGGTCTCAACATGTGTGATACTTCCTTAAAAGCCTGTTCGGCCAGAAGGGTAAGGCCCTCTGGGGCGATCTTTATAATCTCGGTACCTTCAAAAGACTGTAAGGAAACGTACTCATCAGTTATTCTACGATACTCGGTTATATCATCCTTGAGAGGGAACATTTCCTGATACGCAAAATCAACCATTTGATAATCTCCTTTTGTAACGGTTCAGACGGGTAATATTTTACTTTGCTCTGAGAAGCCTGGCCCTCTGGACCAGGGTTCTTTACATATATTTAGAGTGATGTTTTATAGCTGTCAAGGAGTTTAACCAGGATATTTTGGTGTTGGGGAAACTGATCTACCTTTTGTGTCAAACCGGATAAAAACGGTTTGGGCAGGAGTTATCAGAAAGTTATGAACAATAAAGTATCTTTCTGATTTAATAGACAATTATTGATGGTTAGTTGCTAACCATCCTAAAATACATGCATTTTTAAATTTAGATTTTACTAAGTATTATAAGCAGATAAATAAAAATATCGAGTTTTGAACAACGAAAGGTTTTCATGTAAATCTTACGAAATTAGCGGTTTTCTTTTATTTTCAAAAGAAGAAGTGAATATTGCGGTAAGAGTTCGCACAAAAAAAGTTTGATCACACCACGAAGTACACGAAGAGCACGAAGATTATATATTTTATTCTTCTCTTTCTTCGTGATCTTCGTGGTAAAAATAAAACTGATCTTTTTTGGTTCCAGCTTGACCGGGTTGGGTTTTAAGATTTAGGTTAAAATTGATTACGGCGTCACTTTTCAAGTGTCATCTGAATATAATGGCAGGGACATTCTTTGGCACACAGACCGCATCCCTTGCAAAAATCGAGGTCAAATTCGTATCTGCCGGTTGATGACGATATCTTAACGGCATTGTCCGGACAGTACATATAGCAATTGCCGCAATCGAAACAAAGACCGCAACTCAAGCAGCGCTCAGCTTCCTTGATAATATCCTTGGGATCAAAAGACGGATAAATCTCTTTGAAACTCTTGAGCCGCGTATGGATTGAGACGGCTTCTTTGCTGAATCGCTTTTTTTGCGCATAATAGTAAGTATTAAGATCCTTTGAGTAGATCACCGGCGGCTGTGACAGCCGGCTTTCCACATTTCCTTCAATGTAGTCTTCAATAGCGGAAGCCGCTCGCATGCCCTGACCGATGGCAGTGGTAACGGTTTCCAGGCCAAGAACCGCATCACCGCCGGCAAAAACGCCATCCATGCTGGTCATCAGGTCTTCGTTGGTAGAAATCCATTGATCGTCTCGCTTTTGAATTTCGACGCCGGCATAATCGACTGCCTGACCCGTTGCCATGATCACCGTGTCGGCCGGATAAACCGATTCCGATCCCTCGATGGGAACCGGTCGGGCCCGACCACTGGCATCCGGTTCCTTTAGCTCCATCTGCCCGCACAAGAGACCGACCACCCGATCCTCATCCGTAATGATTTTCACCGGATTGGTATGATAACGAAACATGATGCGCTCTTCCATGGCCTCATCAATCTCGGCGGTTATGGCAGGCATCTCCACCCGGGTGCGGCGATAAAACACACTTACATTGGCCCCCAGCCGTTTTGTCACCCGGGCACAGTCCATGGCCGTATTCCCCCCGCCGATAACCACGACATCTTTGCCAATTTCCACGATTTGACCGCTGTTGATCAGTTTTAAAAATTCCACACCGGTAAAAACGTTTTGGGCATCTTCACCGGGAATCTTTATAGATGTCCCGATCTGGGCACCCAGACCCAGAAACACGGCATTATAATCGCGGGTCAATTGATCCATGGGAATATTGACCCCAACCTTGACATTACATTCCAGTTCAATTCCTATCTCTAGTATTTTATCGATCTCTTGCTTTAAAATGTAATTGGGCAGACGATAGGACGGAATACCATAGCGCATCCAACCACCGGGCTCACTATTTCCTTCGAATATTTTCACCTGAAACCCTCTTTTGGCCAGGTGAAAGGCACAGGAAAGCCCGGCAGGTCCGGAACCCACCACCGCCACCTTCTCTTTTCTTTTGGAAATTAGTTTTTTATGCTTCAAATTATGCTCCAAACCATAGTCACCCACGGCGCGTTCCGCGCTGTTTATGGCCAGAGGTGTATCAAAGTCCCGGCGATTACACCCCGCCTCGCAGGGATGGGGACACACCCGGCCGCAGGTTGCCGGCAAAGGATTGGTGCGGGTCAACACATGCCAGGCTTCATCGTAGTCCTGTTTTTCCGCAAGGACCCTCAAAAAACCACGAATGTCATTGCTAGACGGGCAGCTGTAGGTACAGGGCGGAGTCTGCATGATATTAACCGGCATGAGGGTCCGCCACGACCCGGTTTTGTAAGGAACAACTTTGCTTAAATCATAGACTAATGCTAAAGGCAGCTTTTCCATTATAAATTAAACCTCTCTATGTTTTGGTTGGCAATTTTTTGAATCTCTGCCACTTCCTCTGTGGGCACTCCCTTTTTAAACAGAAATCTGAATCTGCCTTGCAGTTTCAGATACTCTTCCACCGGTACTTTGACCGGAATCTTTTTGACATTGGTCACTTTACCGTCGATGATTTCAAATATGGGGAACAAACCGGTATCCTTGGCTAACCGGCAAATCTCAACGGTGAGTTCTCCGGAATGTCCCCATCCCAAGGGACAGGGAACCAGGATATGAATATATTTAGGCCCCTCAATGGAGAGTGCTGTTTTCACCTTGCGTTGCAGGTCTCTAAAATCATCCACCGTGGCCGTAGCTACGTAGGGAATGCCGTGATCGGCTGCAATTAACGGCAGGTTTTTCTTACGGGTCCGGTTTCCCATGGGGGTTGTGGATGTCCATGCGCCATAGGGGGTAAAGCTGGAACGCTGAACTCCGGTATTCATGTAGGCTTCATTGTCGTAACAGACATAAAGCACGTTATGACCCCGTTCAAACATACCGCTGATGCACTGAAAGCCGATGTCCGCCGTACTACCGTCGCCGGCCTGGGCGATGATATTCAC
>JAFDBA010000205.1 GCA_019313505.1 Deltaproteobacteria bacterium | reverse complement strand
AAAAAGATATTTGGAGCGGCATAAGAATATCCATTTGTTCTATTTGCCAACATATTCCCCTGAGTATTGTTGATTTCCAGATTATATTAACATAAAATTTCTGATTATTTTGAACAAACAGAAAATTTTTCGGATTATTTTATTATAGATGGACCGACCGGGAAGATCGGTCCGGGTTTACTCTTAGAATTTTAATTCTTCATCTTGATTTAGCCCCAATCGATCCATAAGGAACCGTTGATCGTTACTGATTTTTTTAACACTCATCAGCATCATATTTACCATAAGATCACTGAGTCGTTCAATTATTTCATCCATATTTTTTGAATATTCCCATTTTTCGTGTCCCGTCATCATAACATCCTCCTTAATGCATAATTGTCAAAAAATTTCAGTAGCCGCCAATCTGACGTGTTCGGCATTGACCAATGTTGACTGTTGATCAGCAGCGGCGATAAGAGCACCGCGTGCCAGGTGGTTTGCTTTTCTAAAAAGCCCGCCTGAGCCTTGATGGATGGCAGTAACGGCTGTTTGGTCAAAGAGCATTTGATCAACGCCGGCAATAGTAAGATGATGCTTAAGGTAATTTTCCATTCCGTTAAGATCAACACCTTCAAGATGGCTTTTTGCCACTACTCTGGAAGCCAATGGTTGAGAAGATCGATACGTAAGTTTGTCGATGAGATTATTTTGTCCTGCCAGGATGATCGGCAGCCAGGGTTTAGAGTCTTTTTCGAACTGGCATATGGTATGCAGTTCCGCAAAGACTTCAAGACGCATAACTGATGCCTCATCTACTATCAGGACGATTTTCATTTTTTTATCACAGATCAGAGCTGTTATTTCTTTTTTAATCATCCTGACCATAATAACTTTGGAGTTGCTTGAAAGATGGATATCCAGTGCATAAACAAATTGTCTGTAAAATTCCATAATAGAGCCTGAAGATGCGGTTATATAGAGGGTCCGGTACTCTGATGGATGTAGTTTTTCCAGGGCATATCTTAGGGCAGTGGACTTGCCGCTGCCCACTTCTCCGGTAACAATCCCAATGGCACCCAGGCGTGTGACATAATCAAAGCGATTTTTGATATCCATAAGTTCCGGTGTTTTTAAAATATCAGTTACCCTGATATCTGTGCCGAACGGCTCTTTATTGAGTGCAAAGAACGTACGGTAATTATCGTTCATCTTGATTCCTCCGTTTAGAAGACCAGAGCTTTCCGCCCCGGTAACTGGGTGTATGGTTGTCAACGTGGATTTGCGGGTTATTGTTTTTATCTCTCTTGACCCGGTAGTTGACCGTAAGATTGACCGGCAGTGCCATTCCGAAAGATTTGTTCTGATACTTGACCTCCACCTTATCAGGTTCGCTTTCGTGGTAAAGCAGCTCAACACGTTTGCCGATCAGGGCCACAGGGCCTTCATACAATCGACCGTTTAAGGTAATAGAACGATCTTTGTTAACTTTTCTTCTGGCCACTTGGCGAAAATAGTCTTTTAGATTGGCCGGTGAAGTTCGAAGACAATGTATTTGAGATGTAAAGCGATTAAATGGGGTTTGCCTGGTGGAGCCATGTTTTTTTTGATTATAATCTTCGTTTAGCCAGGTATCAAAAGCGGCATTAAGTTCAGCCAAAGTCGTGGCTGTGTAATCGGCAAGGAAACGGGTTCTGACGGTTTTAAACCACCGTTCGATTTTTCCCTTTCCCTGAGGTGTATAAGGCTTGGAGTGGATTAAAGCGATGCCTAATGAGGCTGTGATATATTCCAGATGTTTACTGCGAAAAGCCGCCCCGTTGTCCACATAAAGTTTTCTGGGCAGACCACGTCTTGCCAGGGCATTTTCAAAGACATCCAGATAGGATGCCAGAGTTTCTGAAAGGTAAAATCTGGCATAGATAATCAACCGGCTGTGATCGTCTATTATAGCGATAAGATAGCTTTTGCGCATCTTGCCGTCAACATCGACTTTAGGGCCGTGCATTACGTCGCTTTGCCAAAGGTCGTTTGGTAGTTCAGCCTCAAATTTTCTCCGATCTTGGGGTTTGCCTCCAGCTCTAATCATCAGGTTTTCTTGATGCAAAAAGCGATACACCGTGGAGTTGTTCAGCACGATTCCCGGAGTGACTAATTTGCGACGGTTCATCTGTTCAACAAGATGAGGCACTGTAGTTGACGGCATCTGTAATCTTAATTCAATCAGCGATGAACATGTGTCGTCATCCATGGCTCTACTTTTACCCTGATCAGATCGATCTTTGGGAAACAGAGACTTCAAATCGCCATTGCTTTCGTTATATAAACGAATCCATCGCCGGATAGTTCCCTTGCCGATCCTTGTTTTTTCGGAAAACGGGATTTGCCGTTTGCGGACGCACTTCTCCCTCATCAGCCGTCTTTTTTCAGCTCGACTCATCTGCGGTCCGGTGACAAAGTCGCCAATAACACCAAATCGAAACACGCCAACCTGCATTTTTTCATCTTCGGTCATAAAAATCCTCCTTTCTGTAGTTTTTCACCCCTGTACAACAGAAAGGAGGCCTAAAAAATAACACTCTTCGGTGGGGTAGATAAAAAATGCACGGGCTGGCAGATTAAATTGAACGGCTGACCGGCACCTGACCCAATTGCAAAAGATAATCAAACCCGGCTACGATACCTTGACACCAGGTGTTGGTTAAATAAACTTTGATCTTCTTGCACAAAGATCTGAACCAGTGACACTGACGGGTGGGGCTAACACCAGGTAGCCATTGATTTTTTGTTGATTTGCAAATGATGCTGGATCGGATAGTCTCTATCGAAGCTTGAAAGCGCTTAAAATACCCTTTGGGCCGCAGCCGGATGACACAACCACAATCAGGACAGCGATACAGTTTAATCAGCAAGGGCTGATCGTAGCCATCAAAAATAGCATCGGCAAAACCATGACCCCATAGCCGGATATCGTTACAACATGGGCATTTCTCCGGCTTTTGCCATGGATAATCACGCTCTTTTTCAAAAAGTTCCTTGAGTTTGACAGCAGAAAAGATTACCATTTTATTGTTCCTGGTGGGCAGAGATAGCCCACTTTTTCGCAAGGGCGGCAGCTTGTCTCTTTCAATCCACCGCCCTTGCTTATTAAAATAAAAAAAGGCCTCAAATTTGAGACCCATTTATTCCGATAATATCTTACTGCTTGTCAATTGATTCTAAAAACACCTCTGCCTATTGATAGCATATAATCTAAATATCTACACACCGTGTTCAATTTCAATTACAGCCCTTGTTACCTTAGAGTTATCAGCTATGACCTTGACTTCAAATTTAAATTTAGATTTCTTATTTGGAACACATTTAATTCTTAAGAGAGCAGTGGGTGTCTGGATAAATCGAAAGCTTATTTCTTCGGGCTTGCTACTTCTTAAGCAGCATATATCAAACCTAAGTGGCACATCTCGGGGCAAAGATCTGAGAACAGTTCCTCCAACCCAACTTCTTACCAAAGGTAGCGATATATACCTTTCAAAAGCCTTGACTGTATTTGATTCGAGACCCGTAAAATAAACCTCAAGATTTTTAGCAATTCCG
>JAFDBA010000204.1 GCA_019313505.1 Deltaproteobacteria bacterium | reverse complement strand
TTTTTTACCATAAGTTTGAACTGGTTTCTGATATCCAGCAGGGAATTGTTTATCGGGGTGGCGGAAAGCATTAATACTTTAATATTTTCATTCTTTTTCAGCAGGGTGTCTACCAGATAATTATATCGATTCGATTTGGCGTTTCTAAGATTATGGCTTTCGTCAATAACCAATAATTTGGGCCGGTCGCTCTGGAAATATTCTTTTATTTTCAAGGCATCCTGGTGGCGCTCCAAGCGGTTATCCTGCAAGTCCGTATGGAAACGAATGGTATAGTTGAACTGATCGTCTTCAAAAAGGGAGTTCTGTTTGACAAGAAACTTTCTCCAGTTTTGTTCCAATTTTTTGGGGCACAAAAGAATGATCTCAAAACCTTCAATCTGGAAAAATTTCATCACCGCCAATGCGCACCAGGTTTTACCCAGCCCAACAGCATCAGCAATAATGGCGCCGTTATATTTTTGAAGCATTTTAATTAAGCTTAAAACACCTTTTTGCTGAAATTCATACAGGGCATTGTAAACAACCGTGTTTTCAAGCCGGCCGATTTGCCGGTTAAAATTGGGATCTTCTTTATCCGTAACGATCTGTTCGCCAAAAAGCTCGAAAAGTACTTTGTAGTACAATTCACGCGGTGTATATTGAACAAATATGGTTTCAATCTCTTTAATCAAGTATTCTTTAAAATCTACTTTTTTTCCGTCAACAGTCTTTTTGCCGTGAGCCTTTTCACTGGACCATAAATTCTCAAACCATTCTTTTATTTCGTTATAATCTGATTGGGTTCCCTGGCCGATGATGTTTAATTCTACATTATGTGTGCTTTTAAATCCGATTCCCGCTTCAGTCAGGTTTGAACTGCCCATTATATAATAATGCTCAGGTGCCTCTTTGGATGCGCTTTCAAAAATATAGGCCTTGGCATGACAAAAATTGGGTTCAAGTGTTTTAAGCTTGACTTTTTCCTGCTTTAAAAAAGATACCGCTTCTTTGGCAAGCGAGCTTAATTTTAAAGCAGCCTCAATGGTTATGTTATCGTTTAACAAATCGATTGTGCGGATATTAACATTTTCAGTGTGAACGATATCACCGAGCACAAAATTGAACGCTTTAATATTTTCATTAATTTTATCGGATAGATAGGCAAGTGCACCAATTGTAAAATATCCCGTTACCAGGCTGAAATTTCCTTCTTTCGTATATTTTGCAATCCACTCATGAACTTTAAGATTTGTATTTTTATTGTCTAAAAGCATTTTTTTGCTCACATAAAGATTTTTGATTTCAATACTGGATCAAGTTGACCTTTCTTGATGGGTATTGTCAACAATTTCGACATACAAAGCTCATTTTGTCGAAATATTTCCGAAATTTCGACAGATGAGGACCAATGTGTCGATAACATCGACACGTTTTTAATTTGGCCCCATGGAATTTGATGAATACAGGAATATTTTTTAGTAAACGTGTTCATGCTATGGACATATCGGAACAACGTGTCCATGTTTTGTATTTTTATGGACACGTCCTTGGGTTGTGCCCACGGCATACACATGTTATTTCGACAGTAAGTCATATAACCTCGTATTCAAGTAGAGCATTTCTCTGCCAATTCTCTTCCCTGTCAGTATTCCTGTTTTCTCAAGATCCTTGAGGTATTCCGCTGCGGTCTTCCTTTTGGCAATACCCGCATCAACCAGAAACTGCCCCTTGATGTAGGGTTGGCAGAAGAGTAATTCGATCAATTCTTTGGAATAGACTCTGCCAGGCTATCACTTAACAGGTTGATTATTTTGTCATCTTTGGCTTCGGTCTGTAATAGATCGCCCAAAATCATGCGAAATAATTTGGCATTGTTAACTTCGTCAGAGAGTTTTGCAATGGCGGAGGCAGAAAAATAACCGGTTACAATATCAACCCTGCCGGTTTCAACATAGTTTGATAATAGGTCAAAAACTCTAAAATGGCGATTTTCGTTTGATCTTGTCTTATTGTCGAGAAGCATATTTTATCCTGTTAAATAAATATGTTGAGACTCGTTGGGATGCGTCGTCGGGACATTCGTGCAGAACGAGCATAAAATCGGGTATTACCTTTTCCCTCTTTTGTATATCTGGCAATCCACTCATGAACTTTAAGATTTGTATTTTTATTGTCTAAAATCATTTTTTTCTCACATAAAGATTTTATATTTCCATGATATTCCGTAACTTTCCGTGATAACTATAACAATAAATATAAATATTGACCATATTAAGTTAGGGGAAAACGTGCTGCAAGATATAGAGGATAATGATGAATTCTGTTTTTATGATCGATGTTCAAATTCTTAGCGCTCATAACCGTTCGATAGGGTGGGTTATACTTATCCGAAAAAACCTTTAGGCTTTTTGCCTGGGTTACCCAACCGGACTTTACCTCCACAGGTAGGACCTGTCCATCTTTTTCCCTTAAAAATTCCACTTCAGCGGTTTTTTCTATCCATGAATAAATCTGTGGGGTTTCTGCATACCTAAACTCCTGGGCAATAAAGTTTTCGGCAAAATATCCTTTATAGGTTCCGTAATCATAATCGAGTATGGTTTTTGGTGATAATTGACTCATTGCGCCCAGCATTCCTACATCAAAGAAACAGAGTTTAAAACGGTTTTCCGCAGTGTATGCAGAAAAAGGCGCTTCACCGCTGTTCACAATATAAATCTTGATAATAAGCTTTGCGGTATTCAGCCAGTCAATTGGGCCGGCCAGCCTCGAATATGCTTTGATTCCCGGGACCACACCTTTGAATCTGAATTTTTGCGCTGAACCATCCTGCTCTCTGGCCAACTGGGCCGGAATATTTTTCCATATACGTTCGATATGCATGGCGTTCTGCTTACCTGAATGCTTCGCAATATCAGCAAGATATGCATTTATTAGATTTGTCTGCCGCTCCCTGACGGTCATAAGCGATAAAAATAAATCTTCTTTATAATCCAAATAAGTCTGAATTATTTCCGGAAGTCCGACCACAACAAAATATATTTTCAATTGATCCCACAAGAGAGAATGGGCGGTTTCCGGAATAACGGTGTCAAGGGCGCAATTCTGCAAAACATCAAGCAAACGAATTTCTCCTGACGCAGCCAGAAACTCCTCAAAACACATGGGAAACATTTCAATCTGCTCAACCTTGCCTACTGGAAAAGAACTGTTCCCAAGATGTATTCCCAACAATGATCCTGCAGCACATATTGCCAGACCGGCCAACTGCTCCTGGAAATACTTGAGGCTGGTCAAAGCCCTCGGGCACGCCTGAATCTCATCAAAAATAATGAGATCTTTTTCCGTATCTATGGACGATTCAACATAAAAGCTAAGATCCTGCAATATGCGCTTAGGTTTTAGGTCTTTGATAAAAATCTGACCCAACGCCTCATCTTCTTCGAAATTCACATAATGAAATTTATCAAAAGCCTCCTGGCCAAAACGCTTTAAAATATATGTTTTGCCGACCTGACGGGTGCCCTTTAAAATAAGCGGCTTTCGATTTTTTCTGTTTTTCCATTCCTCAAGCTTTTGATAAATTTTTCTTTTCATGTCCTTGTTTTTTATTCTTAACAAAT
>JAFDBA010000203.1 GCA_019313505.1 Deltaproteobacteria bacterium | reverse complement strand
CCCTTCAAGACAGGCAACTATTTCTGTATAAATTCTTTACCTTACGGAAAGCCTGGTTCGTCCATTTGTCCCGACAGTGGCGTAACTTAAATCAACCTGTGTGTTAGATAAAAATTCCCAATCCGGCTTGGTGAAAAATAGGGCGCAGGTAATCGAGGCTTTCCCGCCCGGCCGATTCCGGGGTGTCCACATATGAGTAGAGCTCCAGGCTGATGTCGCCCTGATAATTCAACCGGATCATGGTTTTAAAAATATCCAGAAACTGAATAGCACCGTGTCCGGTAATCAGGTGATTGTGAACCCTGGTGGCGGCAATGTCCTCTAAATGAACGTGCCCTACCCATTCAAAGAGTTCCTCGAATGCCACTGCCGGGTCTTCACCCGCGCAAAAAAAGTGGCCGATATCGAAATTCAATCCCACGGCAGGTGATTTTACGTCCCTGATAAAGGATTTGAACTCCGCCGTGTTTTCTATAAACAAGTCCGGTTCCGGTTCTACCAGGATTTTTTCTCCCAGTTGTTCCGCCAGAGGAATGACCTGTTCCATGCCCTGATGAAACAAAACCATGGCTTCCTTCCGTGACATATTATTCAACGGGCCTCCAGGGGGAACGGAAATGTTTTTACATCCCAGTACGTCCGCAACTTTCAAACAGTCGTTGGTATGCCGGATACGGAGGTCGCGTCTTTCTTTTTCGGGTTCGATCCAGGAAGGAAGATATGTGTCTCCGATAGCAAAAAGGGTGAAACTGTTTATGTTGGTGACCTTCAGGTCATGTTTTTTGAGTGTTTCTTTAACCCGGGCCAGATCCTCCGCCGTGAAGTCGGGTGGATAAAGATGGGGTCTGTCCCCCATGATTTCAACACCTCGAAATCCCAGTTCTGCGATTTTCTCTAAAGATTCAAAAAGTGAAAACTTAACAAAGGCATTGGTGCTGTATGCAAAAATCATGATTTTTTTCCATTTTGTTTACGCGCATTCAGGGTATCACATTCTTTTTCCAGTTCACGAAGGCTGTAGACCTGATCCTGAAAAGTCACCGGTGGATTCTTGCCAAGGGGGTTTTTGAAATAAAAACCCAGTTCCGAAATCAGTCCGGAGCGGCCCGCCAATTTCAGGGCGACCATCCAGCGTGAAAGATCCAGAATCAACGGGGCGGCCAGGATTGAGTCCCGGCCCTGAAGGTTCAAACGGATACTCATGGGCATACCGAACATGCCCTGAAAATCGATGACGTCCCAGGCTTCTTTTGCGTCACCTCGGGGCGGGTAGTAATCAATATGAACTTTGTGACAAGGTTCTCCGTATTTTTCCCCAACAGGGTATCCTAAGATATCATCGAGAAGTAGGGTTTTATTGGCCACTTTGCCCGTGGCCCGCTCAGGGTCCATGAGGTTTTTTCCGTCGGCGTTTCCCAGGATATTCAGGCTATACCATCCATCCACATGGAGACATCGGGCCCTCAGGGCCGAGGCCAGGACCACTTTAAAATAAGTCTGACCGGTCTTACCGTCATGTCCACATATGGGGACGTGATGTTTAATGGCTTGTTGAATAATAACGGGAAATTCCAGATGGTTTGGTGAGAAATTCATTACCGGGATTCCGGACAGAATCGATGCCAGGACATAGGCCAAATCCGGGAAGTCCGCAGGATCAACGTTGGAATAGAGCTGTGACAGACTCGTAAAATTTTCAAGATCTACTTGAATGCCGGCCGGCAGGAGGTTGATCAAAACCAGCATAGCATTGGAATACTGTTTTTTGATGTCATGGATGTCTTGCATCAGGTGTTGGACCTGCACTTTGAGATTCAGATCCGGGGACGGGGCCTGGAATATGTGGATTTCATCGAGATCCGACTGATACGGTTTCCAGAGATTTTCAGGTACCACCCCGCAATTTTTAACACAATCTGTAAGTTTTGCCGGTTGAGTATCCCAGCCTGCCATGTGTATGGCATTGGGCGGCCCCAGGTAGGGAAAGCTGTTTCGGGTGGTCAGGCCGGGTAAGATGGTGTCCGGGTCTTTTTGTAATTTGGCCACAGCAACAGCTACGGTGGAAGCGACTGCTCCTTTGGCGCCTGCGATCAGTAAGAGCAAAGATCGAGATTTCAAATGATCAGAATTTGTCATAAGCAATGACCTTGCTTTTCTGTGAAGATCCGATGCTTATTTTATTACAATGCTATTTTTAATACATCCATCATTTTATCAACAAAATGAAAATCGATCTCTTTTTTAACCTTTTCAGATATATCTTCGAGATCTTTCTCGTTCCACTTTGGCATTACAATGGTTTTAATACCAGCACGATGGGCAGCAAGAACCTTTTCCTTTATACCGCCAACCGGCAGCACCTGGCCCCTCAGGGTTATTTCACCGGTCATGGCAAGGTCTTTCCGGATGGTTTTTTTGGTTAGCAGGGACACCAGGGCGGTTAGCATAGTTACACCAGCAGAAGGGCCATCCTTGGGTATGGCACCAGCCGGTACGTGCACATGAATATCACTATTTTCAAAAAAATCTTCATCAATTTTCAGAGATGCTGCATTTGTCCGAATAAAGCTTAATGCTGCAGTTACGGATTCCTTCATAACATCTCCAAGCTGGCCGGTTAAGGTAAGGCCTTTTTTTCCTTTCATGGCTGTGGCTTCGATAAAAAGGAGCTCCCCACCTGCAGGTGTCCAGGCAAGCCCCATGGCCAAACCAGGTATTGAAATTCTTGATTTTACGTCTGAAATCATGCGAATCAGGCCAAGATACTTGTGAATATCATCAATCCTGATTTTAGCAGACGTGGTTTCTCCTTCTGCTATATTGGTCGCCACCCCCCGACAAACCGATGCGATTTCCCGCTCCAGGTTTCTTAATCCCGCTTCCCTGGTATAACCTGAAATGATTTTATTTAACGCCCCTTTTGTAAAGGATATCTGTTTACTCTTTAAACCATGAGCTTCCCGCTGGCGGGGGATGAGATATCTTGTTGCAATTTTAATTTTTTCGTCAAGTGTATAACCCAGAAGCTCTAATACCTCCATTCTGTCCCTGAGGGCAGGCGGTATAGTATGAAGAATATTCGCAGTCGTTATGAACATGACTTTGGACAAGTCGAAGGGCACATCCAGATAGTGATCTGAAAAAGAAAAGTTCTGTTCAGGATCAAGAACCTCCAGTAAGGCCGATGATGGATCACCGCGAAAATCGCTTCCCACCTTGTCTATTTCGTCCAGCATAAATACCGGGTTGTTTGATCCTGAACGCCGGATTCCCTGAATAATACGACCCGGAAGGGCTCCCACATAGGTGCGCCGATGTCCTCTGATTTCAGCTTCATCCCTCACACCCCCCAAGGAGATACGGACAAATTTTTTTCCCAAAGCCCGGGCTATTGAGTTTCCAAGAGATGTTTTTCCGGTACCGGGAGGGCCTACAAAGCACAGGATAGGGCCCTTAGACTCGGGTTTGAGCTTGCGCACTGCGAGGTATTCGATGACCCGTTTTTTAGGCTTCTTTAGCCCGTAATGATCGTCATCCAAAATCTTTTTCGCCATTTTTATATCCATGTTGTCCTCTGTACTTTCATGCCATGGGAGGGTCGTCAGCCAGTCCAGATAAGTAGATGCCACGGTAT
>JAFDBA010000202.1 GCA_019313505.1 Deltaproteobacteria bacterium | reverse complement strand
GTTGTCATCGGGGCACCTCCTCAACGACCAGTTCGGGCCAGACCAGCTCCTGGAGCTTGGATTCCACGAGGTTTTTAAAAGTCTGCTAGGAGGCCTGACAGACGGAACAGTTTCCCCGTTTCGCGACCAAAACGCGGTTCCCTATCACATCGATGAGCTCGATATCTCCGCCGTCATGCATCAAGGACGGCCTGATTTCTCCTTCAATAGTCTCCTCGATCATCCTGATTTTCTGGATGTTGGTCAATTCTGGTTTGGCCACGGGCTTTTCTTCTGCTCTTACCATGGTAATTATTTCCTGGATGTTGTCATGGCAGTTCTCGCAGCCACCACCGGCCTTAGTGTAGTTTGTGACTTCTTCAACCGTGGAGAGGTCGTTTTCCCTTATCGCCTTCTCGATTTCCAGGTCGGTCACGCCGAAACATTCACATACGATCTCGCCTTCCTGTTCCTTTACATGTTCGCCCCTGTATTGGGCAAGTGCCTGTTCGAGAGCCTGGCGTCCAAGCACGGAACAGTGCATCTTTTCTTTTGGAAGGCCCCCGAGAAAGTCAGCGATATCCTGATTGGTGATCTTATCCGCCTCCTCCACGGTCTTTCCCTTGAGCATCTCCGTAAGGGCAGATGCGGAAGCAATTGCGCTCGCACAACCAAAAGTCTGGAATTTGGCATCCGCGACCTTACCGTTTCCATCCACTCTTAAGCTGAGTTTGAGGGCATCGCCGCATGCCATGGAGCCCACCTCACCAACGGCATTCGCGCCTTCCACTTCCCCGGCATTACGGGGATTTAGGAAATGCTCCTTCACTTTGTCTGTATATTCCCACATAGGATACCTCCTTTTTTGATAATGTATGTAGCAAACCCTCAATCTATCAAGTATCCCGAGAATGTGCCACTGTTCAACTTTCTCAAAATTTTAACATTCTATAATTATGATGTATTTCACTTGAACCCTTGAATCCTGGACCCCTTGGCCCCTTAGGATCACTCCAACTCTTTTGGAGATGATCCATATAACTTTATTTATTAGTATAACCACATTTTATAGTTTGGCAATAGGTGAATTCAGGTTGCAACTGCAGTGCGCAATATTTGGAGAGCTTTGTAGATAAGCGCAGACTTCGAAACGGCACTTTCTTGGTCTATGATTAATCTTTTTTACTACAGAAACGCAAAGAACGCAGAAAACGGAAAAAATTCAGCGGCCTTTACGGCCCCCGGTAAGTACATACAGAAAGAGTTAAGGACCATCTTGACGTTCTTCTTCCATTTGTATCCAATCTCTTTCTTCTTCCTTGCCAATCAAATCGCCCGACTCAGTCCAGACAAGTCTGAAACCGGTTGTACGATATCTGCTGGCGGGATGGCCGACATTCCGATTGGCAGAGCGACATAAATATCCATGTCCGAACCAGCTCCCGCCCCGGCGTATCTTTCTGGATCCTAACTCAGGTCCACGGGGGTCTGTCACAGCACGCGCCGGATAATCTCCATGCCAGTGAATACACCATTCCCACACATTACCGTGCATATCATAGAGCCCATAGGGATTGGGAGGATAACTCTTTACAGAAGCCGCACAATCAACAGCCATTTCCCTTGATTTTATATATTTAAGGCATTCTCCCGATTTCATGCTGTTATTACTGTACATGGCCATGGTGCAATCAATCCTGTTACCCCAGCTATAGGCAGTGGATGTCCCTGCCCTGCAGGCGTATTCCCATTCTGCCTCTGTTGGCAGTCGATAAACCCCTTCTTTTTGTGCATTTAGCTTTTTTATGAATTTCATACAATCATGCCACGACACCCTCGTTACCGGCATATAATCGGTTCCCTTTCGCCGGCCAAAAAAGCGCTTTCCCATGACCGCCCACCATTGTTTCAGGGTCACCTCAGTGGTCTGCATGTAAAAAGGCTTGCTGATTGTGACCGGATGCTGTACCTCGCTTTTTGACCGATGAGATTCATCCTGGGGGCTCCCCATGATGAATGTTCCTGCCGGGATCAAGACGAATTCCATACCCAATAAATTGCGAAAAACCTTCTCGGAGGCAAGCACATGGGCAGGCATAAAAATGTATGCAAGCACAACCATAAAAAATAGGAATAATGGTTTTTCTACTTTTTTTAACATTTTGGTCCGTTCCTTTATAATATATTTATGACAAACAGTATATCATCTTGGCCTGTAAATTCCTGAAGGAAATCCAACAACAAGTATTTTATCAGTTTAGCACTATCTGCTTTCAGAAACCTTTCCCAGCCCCATTTACCGCATAAAAACAGGCCACCCAGTGGGAATCATCCGTTTCTTTTAAAGGGGGTCTTTCCAAGCTGCATTTAGTCTTATTGGCGACACTGCACCTGGCAAAAAAAGGACATCCCTCATGTTCAGAAGCCTCTCTGGCCACCGGGAGTAAGGTATTATAGTGATTTACCTCGCCGGATAGTCCAAACTTGGGCAGCGCATCAATCAGGGCCTTGGTATAGGGATGTCTGGGATTTTGTATAACTTGATCTGCGCTCCCCAGTTCCATCATGTTTCCCTTATATATCACGGCGATACGATCGCAGAGATAGCGGGCAGCCGACAGACTGTGGGTGATAAACAGAAGTGCTACCTGGAATTTTTCCCGCATATCGAGCAGGATGTTGAAGATATTAGCTGAAATGGACGCATCAAGCATGGAAGTAGGTTCATCAGCCACCACAAAATCAGGGTTCAGCACCATGACCCTGGCAATGGCAACCCTTTGCCTCTGTCCACCGCTAAGTTGATGAGGATAACGATTAACAAAATCATCGGGTGGAGAGAGGCCGACTGATTTCATTATCTGCCACACTGCGTCTTCTCTATCCCTGGCATTTCCTATTTTATGGATAACCAAAGGCTCTGAGATAGTATCAAAGACCGAAAGCTGGGGGTTGAGAGATTGATAAGGGTCCTGAAAGATCATCTGGACCTTTCGGGGGAAATCTTTCAGGGCCTTTCCCTTGAGCTCTGCCATTTCGAGGCCATTTAAATATATCCTGCCTTCCTCCGGTTTTTCCAGTCTGACAATTAGACGGCCGGCTGTGGTCTTTCCGCTCCCGCTCTCTCCAACAAGACCAAATATCTCCCCCCTTAATATCTTGATGGATATCTTATTGAGTGCAATGATCTCCTTCCCGCGCGCACCGAAAAAGGAACCCCTGGATGTGTATTTTTTAACTATATGTTCCAGCTCAATGATGGCTTCTCTACTGTTATTCATCTTCATTCTTATCTGCAATCTGCACCACACTGATAACAGAGGGTCTTGTGCCGCGGAGAAGTTTCAACCCACACAGCCTGCCCGGTTTTACATGCTGCCTTTGCGGCAGGGCACCGGTCACGGAAGCGGCATCCTGAAGGAGGATTAATCAAATTCGGTGTTTCACCCTGAATGGGCATGAGCCGGCTCTTTTCCCCTGTCAATGTGGGATAAGATGACAGGAGCGCCTTTGTATAGGGATGCGCCGGATCACTAAAGACCTCTTCCCTGGAACCGTACTCCACCAGCTTGCCCGCATACATAATACCGATATCATGACACACGTCTGCCACGATTGAGATATCATGGGAGATAAAGATCATGCTGATCCCGAATTCTTTTTGCAGGTTCAT